>JAAYHZ010000378.1 GCA_012744235.1 Clostridiaceae bacterium | reverse complement strand
GCTGACATGGTGGTCCGGTTCGTGAAGCCTCCACAAATATCGATAGGCGTCCAACCATTCCCAATCGAACAAATAGTCAAATCCGCCGTACCATTCCGGGTGAAGCGCGTTATATTCCGGAAAAACTTCTTTCACAAAATCGTTGCTTCCGTCTTCTTTCCATTGGGAGTATTGAAGAAATGCCAGCAGTTCTTCCATCCGCGCCAAATATTTCGGATCCTCGGACAGGATATACGCGGGGAGAAAGTAAGATTCGATATAGTCTTGCATTCTGCGAGGGTAGTATTTCGTGCTGTAGGTGGAATGCCCTTTCATATAGGGGTTGTATCGAATGTCCCCCGCAATGATATCGGGAAGGTCTTTTTCTACCGGCATCCCTAACATATCGTTTTTTACGGGCACGTTCATCATTTCATCGGTTTTCCGTGCGATGTCCATTCCGAATTCCGCCGTATTGATGAACCCGAATTCGAAAAATCGGTTGAAAATCGGATGCATTTGTATGATTCGACCCTGATGCGGTAAAGGCAAAGGAGGAAACAAGCTCCAATATTCTTTTGGGTCTAAGGGTTCGCAAATATCTTCGATTTCCGATACCTCTTTTATTTCTCCGGATGCGCTGACTACTTCTTGTGAAAAGGAAAAGTCCTTAATGACGAGCTTTTCCTTTGCCGTGTTTCGGATTTCCACAACGCCAATGTTCGCATTTGCCGGTGCGTAAACCGCCCAATACAAGGATCCGTTATCAGGAACATAGACGTCCTTACGAATTAAAGATTCGTCTTTCATCCATTGTACAAAGCATTGCAAAGCTTCCGGATTTTCGCATTCTCCTTTTAAGACATAGGATTTTCCGATAGACGTCAATTTCACATCCAAGGAGTAAGCATCTCCGGGAAGAATCGTTACCGTCAGCCCTCGGTCCGCATTCACGAGCCCGGGGGCGAATAACAAGATCAAGAAAACCGAAAGGAATATAACACGTATTGTTGCCTTCACCGTTTACCCGGCTTCTCACGCTTAAGGTATAAAAACCGGGCGTTTCACCGCCTTTCATATAAACCTTCGACATGAGTAAAAATCGTCTTTACTTTTCTTTATATGCCGCAATAACGTCTACTTCCATGGAAAAATCCAAAGGAAGCTTGCCGGCTTGCAGGGTGGTTCGAGCCGGGTAATCCTTATCGAAAAATTCTTTGTATATTTGGTTGACCAAGGCAAAATCTTGGATGTCTTTTAAATACAAGGTAACCTTTAGCACGTCGTTCATGGAGGAGCCTAACTCTTCCAAAACGGTTTTTACGTTGGTAAACATGGTCCTTGCTTGTTCTTCTACGGAAGAAGCGATCACCTTGTTTGTGTTCGGATCAATGGGTCCCATACCGGAAACAAACACAAAACCGTTGTATATCGTGGCCGTGGAATAGGGTCCTACCGATCGAGGGCCTTTTTCCGTCATAAATGTTCTTTTCGTCATCTTGGTAACCTCCGGAAAAACGGTATTATATTTTATCCGAATTTTATCACGGCAGGGATATAAAGACAACAAAAGGATCGGGACATTATGAAGAAATAAAAATAATAGGCAGACATTTTCTCGTCTGCCTAAGATCAGGGTTTTGGGAACTAAACTTTATTGATAGAGTGAATTCTTATTAATAGTTTTCTTTCCGCAATTCAAAGAAGCTTTGGGCGTATTTGCATACCGGGCAAACATTCGGAGCATGCTTGCCAACGACCAGGTTTCCGCATATACGGCATTCCCACACGGATTCTTCATCTTTATTGAAAACTCGTTTTGTTTCCACGTTGATTAAAAGCTTGAGATAACGTTCTTCGTGGGATTTTTCAATATCCGCAACCTTACGGAATTTTGCCGCCAAATCGGGAAAACCTTCTTCTTCCGCTATTTTTGCGAAGTCGGCATACATTTCGGTCCATTCATAGTGTTCGCCGGCTGCGGCTTCCTTAAGATTTTGTACGGTATCACCGATTCCGCCTAACTCATCAAACCAGAGACGGCATGCTCCTGCTCGTTTCTTGCCGTCTTTAAAAAGATTTCCGCCAATTGCTCATAGCCTTCTCTTTGTGCAATTTCCGCAAAGTAGGTATATTTATTGCGGGCTTGGCTTTCCCCTGCAAAAGCATCTCTTAAGTTTTGTTCGGTTTTTGTGCCGGCATAGCGATTGGCCTTCTTTTCGTTTTCAACAATCGGAGCAAACTTGGAAGCCGGTGCTTTGCATTTAGGACATACAAAGCCTTCCGGCAAATCTCCGGTGTGAATATATCCGCATATGGTACAACGATACTTCATTCAATTACTCTCCTTTTCTTTGAATATATGATCGGTTTAAACCGCTGCTTTCCACAGTCCATGCAGATTGCAGTATTCAAACGCCGCAATCAGTTTGTCGTCATCCGTGAGGATAAAGGTTGCCTCCGGTTTGTCATTGGGATATAAGTTTTTACGCTGACCGCCTTTTTCCGTTTGAATATACACCCACTCGATGTAGTGAGCGTCAATCATGGGATGGGGAGCCGAGCCGATGGTTACCGTTACGACATTGCCGTCTACCGAAATTACGGGAACATGTTTTTCCTTCGAAGCGTCTACGGTATTGGGTACCATCTCTTTCATTTCTTTGCCGCAGCAAACAAGAGGTGATCCGGAATCTTTAATTAAACCTACCATGTTTCCACAGGTTTCACAAATGAAAAACCTTTGTTGTGCCTTTGCCATTTTCAAATCCTCCTTCATGACTTATGATTTTTTATTCCCAAGGCATTTGTTACAAACGCCTCTAAAATACACATCCTTGTTCGTGATCTCGTGGTGTTCCAAGCCCTCATACTTCAATTGAGCCACGTTGACTTCAAAATCGCTTAAAAAACCGCATTGCTCACACTTGAAATGGCCGTGATCTTCCGTATTGTAATCGTATCGAATCTCCCTGTCTTCGATGGTCAAGGGTCTTACGATTCCCGATTGCACAAAAAGACTCAGCGTGTTATACACCGTCGCTCTCGACAGCGTAGGACATCCTTCTTTCAAATTCAAATAGATCTCGTCTACTGTCGGGTGAGTTCGATTGTCCCGAAGATACTCCAGTATTTTTATCCGATGAATAGACGGCTTTATATTGTTTTTTGTCAATTCTATTATAATTTCATTCATTTTCTTTTCGAAACCCGCCTATCAAAAATTTCAATTTAGATTAATTCTAATTTTATAATTTCTCTATTCTCTTGTCAACACATAAATTAGATATTTTCAAATTTTTCTATTAAACGCAAAAGCTCCTCGGGCTTGTCTATGACCGTTACGGCACCCAGATCGCGAAGAATTTTAGGCTCACGAAATCCCCAAGAAACTCCGATAAACCTCAGTCCGGCATTGGACGAAGTTTTCACGTCCACCTCCGAGTCCCCTACATAAACGGCCTCCTCTTTTTTTGCACCCAATTCCTCCAAGGCTTTTTGAATCATATCCGGAGCCGGCTTTTTCTTTATGGCTTCCGACTCCCCGATGGCGACGGTGATAAAGGGATGAAAATAGGTTTTCGCAAGGTCTTTTACCGCTTTATCGAATTTATTGGATACGATCGCCATCCGGTATTTGCCGTACAGCTTTTCCAGCAATTCCGTGATCCCTTCGTAGGGCTTCGTTTTGTTCTTCATGTTCTTGTTGTAATGGTCCCGGAAAAGGTTTAAGCATGTCTCGTAATCGGGATTGCTCTTCCCGTCCGGCAAAGAAAGCTCTACCAATCGACCCACCCCGTTTCCTACGAACCTTCGCACTTGGTCAATGGACAATTCGGGATAGCGTAAAAATTTCAGCGCGTAATTCATACTGTCCGCCAAATCCTCCAAGGTGTCCAAAAGCGTTCCGTCCAAATCAAATAAAATCGTATTGATGGTATTCAAAAAGCAACCTCCCTTGAATTTATTCATTCTTTTTTTCTTCCCGGTCGTTTCTTTTTAATTGGATTGTTATGGTCGTACCTTCTCCCGGTACGCTCTTTAGCTTTATCGTCCCGTTATGAAATTCCACACCGTGCTTTACGATGGCCAATCCCAAACCCGTTCCGCCGGCATCCCGGGACCGAGACTTGTCCACTCTGTAAAAACGCTCAAATACGCGATTTTGGTGTTCTTCGGGAATTCCGATCCCGGTATCCTGTACGGTTAGGGTTACATAATCCTCCGACTCTTTTATGATAATGTCCACTTTACCGTTTTCCTTGTTGTATTTCACCGCATTGTCGCATAAATTGTAGATCACTTCATCCAAAATCCGTTTTACGCCGTAAACGGTTCCCCTGTCCCCCTGAACCGTCATTTGAACGTTTTTCTTTACCGCCGCAGGAGTCAACCTTCACGTAACGTCTTTTGCAATTTTGAACAAATCGACTTTTTCATAAGGTATCTTCACGTTCTTTTCGTCCAAGCGGGATATGCGGATGATATCGTCGATGAGGCTTGTCATATGCTTTGCTTCATCGTAAATACGGCCTGAAAAATCCCGTATGTCTTTTTCCTGCACCAAGCCGTTTTTTAAAAGCTCCGCATAGCCTAATATGGCGGTTAACGGTGTTTTCAATTCGTGAGACACGTTGGCCGAAAATTCTCTTCTAAGCTTTTCCGCATTCCGTTTCTCCGTTACATCCATCAGAAAAAGAAGGACGCCTTTCACGGGATTTTCGGATTGTACCGGGCTGGCTAAAAGTCGGTACGTAGAATCTCCTTTTATAAATTCATCGTCGCTGTTTTGTCCTTCCGTCGCCCTTTCCACACCGCGTTGGAAAGTCGAATCCCGGCTCAGCGATAAAATGTGTTTGTTAATACTGTCGGAGGGGCTCACGTTGAGTATGGAAGCCGCCCTCTTATTGATCGTCAAAACATGACCCGTGTGATTAAGAATGATGATTCCTTCTCCGATGTTATCGATAATGGCATAAAACTCCGCCTGCGTTTCTTTTATGGTCTCCATTTGGAGCCGTATTTGCTCGTTTTGCTTGTCGATTCGGGTCAGCAAAGGCGACAATTCGTCGTACACCTCATTAGTCATGGGATTGTCCAAATTAAGATTGTTGATGGGGGTGATAATTTTTTCGGACAATTTGCCGGCCAAAAAAAGCGTTAAGAGAATGGTCGGAAGCAATACAAGGAGACCGTGAAGCGAAAATTTGGAAAGAGTCTTCATAGCCGAATCGGCATTGACGGAAATCCGAAGGACCGTGCCGTCATTCAACAGAAGAGCGTAGTAATAATTTTTAACGCCTAAGGTGTGGGAACGGCGTAAAGCTTCCCCGGAACCGTTTTGCAGAGCCTTTATGACTTCCGTACGGTTTTTGTGATTGTCCATTTTCGCAGGATCCGATACGCTGTCATACAGGATGGCTCCGTCGGCGGCAACCCAAGTGATTCTTCCCGTATCCTTTTGGCTTGCGGCCTTTAAAAAATACTCTTTTCCGCCGGTGTCGTAGCCTATGGAAAGAAGGTAGGCATCGTTTTGTACCTTATTCTTCATTTGCCGGTGAAAATCTCCGTAGACGACACCGGTAAACAAAAGGGCGGATATGAAGAGGGTTATAAGCGCCAAAAGCAGCATGCTGTTGTAAATACGTTTTTTCATTGACTCCTCCAAGCTTACATTGAGTACTCCTTGCTGCATGTTACGGATGACAATACCGGTCTTATCATCCTTTTCAATATAATTGTAACGTAAGGTTTTCATTTTTAAAAGCGGAAATCCGTTAGCATTAGAATTTAATGGCAATCAAGAGGCAAGCTCTGCAATCGAAAACTGCAGAGCCTGCGAGTAAATAGGGAAGTATGGATTACTATTGGGCTTTCAAAAGATTAATAAGGCCGTTGACATCCGCATTCAAGGTCTTTTTGGCATTTTCCGAGACATGCTCTTGCAGTGCCTCGTTGTTCAAGTGCTTCAAAAGATTTTCCAAGTGATGAATGGCGCTGTCAAGCTTTCCTTTTTCAATGAAATGCTCCGCTTGCTTTAGGCTGTTTCTCACCTGCACCGACAAGGGCATGGTAAGCTCGTTGCTTTGAACGAATGCTTCGACGGTTTCGTTCAGCGTACCGGCCGTTACGGTAACGGTCATATCGATTTGTTCCGTTACCGCCGTGATGCCTAAGTATTTTACTTTCGCATAAATCTTGGCCGTTCCGGGGTTCAACCCTTCCAAAACACCGTTTCTTACGCGAATGACATCCGGGTCGGAGCTGATGATTTCCACCGTAGCCTTATCCATGGGAATCGGTGCTCCGGATTGGAATCTTGCATCCACCGAAACGTTCGCCGTCTGTCCGCGAATTAACTCGGTCTTGTCTACGGATAAAGACGCATCCGTAAAGGGTGACAGGTATTCGTTGGACAACGGTATGGTGAAACGACGGCCTTCCGCCAAGTCGTAGACGAAGCCTTTGGAAAAGTCGTTGGTGTCCACCCATCTTCGGACGGTAGTAACGTCCCCGATATCCAATACGACGGTATTTCCTACGATTTCTTTGATTCCCTTGATCCGATACACGGCGTTTCTCACGCCGTCATTTTCCACGTAGATGTATCTTCCGATAAGCTGCACGGGATCGAATTCGCCGTCGATGGCAACGGTAATATCGTTTTCAAGGCTTAACGACTTCGTAAAGTCAAGAACCGTCCCCGTATAGGAGGGCACGGAGGCTTCCGTCAATTCGCCGATGAAATACCCGTCGTTGATGTAGCTGTAGTAAGGTATTCCGTCTCTTTCCGAGTATACGCCGAAGAAGCCTTGGAACGAGAATTTGCCGTCCACCGTATAAATTCTTTGGTTATTTAAGGAGTACACGATGTAGTCGACTCTTCCGTCCGTAAATACCACCTTCACGGCTCTTGCGTCGTTACCCTCGAAGGGTTGACCGTCCACGGTTAATGAGACCTTTTCGATATGAGAGATGAATCGTTCTCCTTCGTAAGGCTCGATGACCGATGTGAAAAGGCTGTCTAGGTTGCTTCCGCTTCGGTGAGCGATCAAGTACTCTAACTCGGAGGGATTTCCGGGCTTGTTTCTCGGAGGAATTCCGGTGGCGATGGCCACGCTGTCGGTTTGCTCTAACATCGTCAGCCTTAAGTGAATGTCCGTCTGTGCATTGTATCCTTTCCCCAAAGCGTTCCACGTATCTTTTACGTTCCAGTCCACGCTGAAAACGTCTCCCGGAGAATCGTCCTTTCGAACATTGATAAGCCAATGGAACCCGCTGTTTCCGGTATCATCCGAAGGCCTGATACCGAATTCCGTATCCGGTCCTGCGTAAGTACCGATGTAGTTGCCGAAGGCATCCGCTTGGGGAACAAGATTCAGCCCTTCTACGGTTACGGTTCCTTCGGCACCGTGGAAGCTGAAATGATGATCGTTTCCGCCTTTGACTCTAAAGAAATCCACCACGTAGAAGTTCTTGGAGTCCACCTTGATCATGGCGGAGGTACGCCTGTATTCCGCGTTTTTCGACCGATACGCCTTCGGAGCATTGACGTCCGTCAGCTGCACCATGTCGCCGGCATCGAAATGAAGCGGGTCTTCCACTTTGTTTGCCGTATCTTGCTTGGACTTGTTTACAACCACCGTATTATGGCTAACGGTATTGCTGACCCATTCCAGTCGGTGGGGCGTAGAGTCCGCATATTCCGGATACCCTAACTCGGGGGTCAGGTCTAACCCGAAGCCGTGGATTCCTAAGTTCAATGTGTCCGCATGTCCGTGGCCGCTTGTGACGCCGTAATACATCCACACGGCTCTTTGGGTATCTCCGACCTCCGTCGTATCTTTTAAGTACCGTGCTTGTTCATCCAACAGCAAGAGCTTCGTAACGCCCATTTTGTAGTTGGTGGATATGTCGAGTTTTCCGACGCATTCGAAGCGGATTTCATGAACACCGGCCTCAAGGATCCTGTCGGCCAATTTTTCCACGGTCATACCGCTTCCGCAAAAGTCGATCCGGCATAGGTATTCCCCGTCAAGGTATACGTCATAGATGCCGTAGGAACCGGCCTTCAAGTGCTTCAGATCCATCTCGTAAAGATCCGTTTCCAAAACTTCGAATAAGAACGAAGCGTAATCCCCGACTTCGGAGGCTTCCAACTGCGCCGTGCGGTTGTTCATGAAGTTTTTCACTTCCTTGGAGGAATCCGAAACGGGAAGCAAAATGAACTCGTAATTGATGCCGAAATCAACGGTAATGTTGTCGCCGTCTCTTAAAACCGCCAGACCGTATCCGGTTGCATTGTCGCTTTCCGGCTTGAATGTTCCGTAGGTATCGATCACGGCTTGAATTTCATTTGCCACGCTGTCCGGATTGCTTGAGAAGATGTTGCCGTGAATGCCTTCCGTACGGTTGCCGTTTAAAAAGTATATGATTTGGGCAAGGAGAGGGTCTTTGTAGCGCTCGAACGCCAAAATCGTCTGGTTGATGTCAACGAAAACACCGGGATTTCCCGTGGATCCGGTATCACCGATCAAGGCGCTGTACTTGTCGGTAAGCAGTACCGATATCATGGAATAGAACATCTTTTTAAACTTGGGATTTTCGTAAAGGTCCGCTGCAGGATACAAATCGTATCCGTCCAAGATGTTGGCGACTTCAATGTATTGTCCTAACCACAACCGGTTATATCCGGGAGCCGCTTCGTTTCCGTGTCCGTCGCGGTCCACGTCATTGACAAAGGAAGCAAGAATGTTGCCTCCCGTTACCGCGTTTGCGCTCGCCGTTCCGGATTGGAAGTTAAAATCCAGCCATTCCTTGGTCTCCGGCATGGTATCCAAAACAACAGCCGCCATGGCAAGGGTGCTTTGGTGCATTCCGTTGTTGCCTCGTATCTTCGCATCCTTGACGGCAGGGAAAATTTGCCTTACGATACCGTCTTCGATATTTCTGCGGATACCGGTTCCGCTTTTCTTCAATACGCTTAAACCGTATTCATCCGCTTTTTGCGACAGGAAGGAAATCGTCTCGGGGTCGTCCATGGCAGGGAAGAAGGCATCGTAATCTTTCAAAAAGTCACGGGCCAATCCGGTTTCCCAGATGCTTCCCACCACTTTTCCTCGGTTGGAGTTTCCGTTGCTGTTCAAAAAGCCGTCGG
>JAAYHZ010000377.1 GCA_012744235.1 Clostridiaceae bacterium | reverse complement strand
CAGTCTCTCCGCCAATTTCATATTTTTTATGGAGAAGTACCCAAGTAGGCTGAAGGGGACGGTTTGCTAAACCGTTAGTAGGGGAATTACTCTAGCGAGGGTTCGAATCCCTCCTTCTCCGCCAACCATGCACCTTTCGAAGTTTTCGAAGGGTGTTATTTTTATCTCAAATATCGGGTTTTTTACGTCAAATGGATACTATTTGGGTACTATAGATAACAAAAAATACATAAAATAACGATAATCTATCTTTTTTTATCGATCGATTTCTCAATAAACCGGGCTCGGAATGCTGAATTACCGGTAGTCATATTACAAGGAGGACAATACTCTTTCTATATCCTTTGTCGGCTCTTGGCATGCAAAGTCTTCGCATATATACGCGGTCACTTGGTTGTCCGTTATATAATCTCTCAGGTGAGGACAAACCTCATAAACGGATTCGTTCCCGTCATGGAATAGTACGGTTGTAAAGGGTAAGAATTCGCTGTCAACTCTTTTCCGTACTTTAATCAATTCATCTTTATTTTTTCCGGTAAAAATAATTTGACGATTCTTTCGGCTACCGGCCATAAGAGCCGTTACAAAGTGAATATGAGCGGCAGGTTCGTTGTTTATATCTTTTCCGAAGGCTTTAAAAATCTCATCGGCTTTTTCTTTCAATTGGAGATCCGATGTATATTCATATAACCGAAGCAGATTCATGGCGGCTACGGAATTTCCGGAAGGGGTTGCACCGTCATAGTGTTCTTTAGGCCGAAGAATCAACGATTCGTGGTTATTTCCGTAGAAGAAAAATCCGCCCGATTGTTCGTCCCAAAACTCGTTTATCAATACTCGGTTAAAATCCAATGCTTTTTTCAAGTATTGAGAATCAAATGTGGATTGATAAAGCTCAATTAAACCGTAAATCATGTAAGCGTAATCATCTAAAAACCCTGCTGCCGAATTTTCACCTTCTTTATATCCGTTAAGCAAATGATTTTTTTCATCCGTCATATACCGAAGAATAAAGTTTACGGCTTTTTTTGCCGCTATAATATAATCGCAGCGCTGAAGTATTCGCCCGCCAATAGCTAAAGCTGCAATCATCATGCCGTTCCAAGAAACCAATATTTTCGTATCTTTAAATGGTCGAGTTCTTTTTAGACGCTCGAAACAAAGCCGTGTTCGAATTTCTTCCATCTCTTTTTTCAATAGCGGATCCATAGTATCCAAGTCGGTTTCAATCAGATTTAAAATGTTGGACCCGCTAAAGTTCCCTTCTTTGGTTACTCCGTAATATTTTTGCAGTAAGCTCATCTTGTTTTCATTGAACAGCTTAAACAGCTCATTATAGGACCATACGTAGAACTTGCCTTCTTCGCCTTCCGAATCGGCGTCTTCGGCAGAGTAAAAAGCACCGTCGCTCGAGGTCAGATCACGAAATACATAAGCAAATATCTTTTCGGCGATATCTTTATACAATTCTTTTTTGGTACATGCATAGCATTCGGAGTAGGCGATAGCCAATAAAGCGTTGTCATAAAGCATTTTTTCAAAATGTGGAATCAGCCAAGCTTGATCGGTTGAGTATCGGGAAAAACCGTATCCTATGTGGTCGAATATTCCTCCTTTGTACATAGAGGTCAAGGTATGCTCCGCCATATGCAATGCATTTGTATCGGAGGTTATTTTGTAATATCTCAAAAGAAAAAGCAAGTTATGAGGGGTGGGAAACTTTGGAGCCGTGCCGAATCCTCCGTATTTCGGATCGTAATCAGCCTTAAGCAAACGATAAGCCTTGTCAATAGTTTTGATATCCGGTTCTTCAGAAGGAATTACCATTGATTTTTTTAGGTATTTATCAATCTCCGTAATATCTTCATACAAGCGTTCTTTATCCGTTTCCCAGAGCTTTGCGAAGTATGTCAGGATGTCAATAAACCCTAAGTACCGTCCTTTGGTTTCCTTGGGAAAATAGGTACCGGCGTAAAACGGTTTTTGATCCGGAGTCATAAATATACTTAACGGCCAGCCGCCGGATCCGGTTATTCCTTGGCATACTCGCATATAGATGTGGTCAATATCCGGTCTTAGTTCCCTGTCCACTTTAATGGACACATAGTGTTTATTCAATATTTTTGCCACTTCTTCGTCTTCAAAGGATTCTTTCTCCATAACGTGGCACCAATGGCAGGTAGAGTAGCCGATGGAGAGGAAGATGGGTTTGTCTTCTGCTTTAGCTTTTTCAAAAGCTTCATCACTCCATGGAAACCAATCGACAGGATTGTATACATGCTGAAGAAGGTAAGGGGATTTCTCATGGATTAGCCTATTGGCTTTCTTATTAGTTGACATACGGGCGTTACCTTCCTTTCATAATTTGGTTTTATAGTAAAGTATTATTTTTATTTAACACTAAACTATTATTTGATAGAAAGCAATTATATATTCAAAGCAGGTATTTGGATGAACAAGATAACGGTAAACGCTTGGTAATCGTTATGAGTTTGTATAATTTAATGGATTCGGGACTTGTACCGTGTATTTCTACCACAAATCATATAACTTATCCGACAATGCCGTATTGAATTTATCAAACCTACGATCTAAGTTTATCTAACAAATAACTCTTTCATTCTTTATGGAAAATATATCGTAAATAAAGGGAAGCCATTCTTCGGCGCGAAAACTGAAAACATTCCGGTCCGTTTACTCATATTAGGGAAAAGGATTTTCCATGCTATTAACCCGCACTCTTCCGACATTGTTACACGCTACAATTCCGGTTAACATCCTATCGTTTCTCTTTACAGTTAACAACAGTTAACAAATATTAACGTTAATTAATAATAAATCTAATAATTTTATTAAAATATATTTACAATCGGTAATTATCGGCATATAATATTAACAAAGAGTAACATAGATCGGACACGTGTTTGTCTTTATAATGACAAAGCTAAGGAGTGGATTTTAGATGTTTATTGAGGAACGGCATCAAGCGATATTAAATTTACTTAAGGAAAACGGAAGAATCAAAATCAGTGATATCCAAAAAGAATTTAATATTTCTCTTGAATCCGCAAGACGTGACTTAAGAATTTTGGAGGAGAAAGGGCTTCTTAAAAGAACGCATGGAGGAGCGATACCCTTGATGCAAGTGGGATTTATACCTCCGCGTGTCAGAGAAATAAAGGAAGTGTTTGATAATTACGATGCAATTGCCAAAAAAGGAGCCGAATTTATTAAGGAAAACGATATCGTATATCTCACAAGCGGTTCTGTGGGATTCATAATGCTAAAGTATTTGCCGCGAGATATAAATTATACTTTGGTTGTCAATTCCGTATCCCTCGCCAATGAATTAAAGCTATGGGACAATGTAAGTGTTTATGTTGTCGGAGGCAAGATGAGACAGCATAGCACTGCATCCATGGTGGATAGCCTTGCCACTTCTTTTGTGCGTAATATGCATTTTGATTTGAATCTTATGACTGCCGGCGGAGTTGATGCTCAATTTGGCGTGTCGAACGGAACTGACGAGACCGCAACTTTCCAAAGAGCCGTTATTGAGAACTCTCGAAGAAATATCCTCTTAATGCCGAATCAAAAAATCGGGTTTAAGGCCTTCATTAAAGTGTGTGACGTCAATAAGTTTGATACATTGATAACCGATTGGGATGCATCGGAAGAGGAATTGGTTAAAATCCGGGAAGCCGGTGTTGAAGTAATTGTTGTTGAGAATGAGAAGGACGGCAACCCTGCCGATAAATAAAACCGTTTTAAGGATGTTAAGTGACAAAAAGAATTTTTGCGCTCCTGCAAAAACCGATTCGTTTCATTGCGGTTTTTGCAGGAGCTTTTCCAAATTCAAATCATAAACCGATGTTGCGAAGTATAATTCGCATAATACTGTGAGGAGGCAGTTCCATTGAATTTTTAATATCCGTTTCTACGGGTCGGTCCGAGATGTTGTAGGGTTCTTCGAAAGTATTCATGCTTCGTACGTTCGGATTCCAAAGGATGTCTGCGCGATCCAAAATCCACATATCATCAAGCCTAACATTTACTTTTTGCTTGTTGTGCAAATCCTTGTTTACCATTGTAATGACAAGTTTTTTGCCGTCGCTGCTAATTGATGCCACGCAATCCGTCATGGAATTGGGGCGGTCTTGATATATCGGTATTATGGTTTGTTTCAAATGCTCCTTGAATAGCTTAAATACGTAGAAGGTAGGCGTTTTATAACACTTCGGACCTTCCGTTTCGAATAGACTTTGCAAAAGGTTGACCAATTGGGTTTCCATTGCAAATTCAACAATGTCGCAGTTCCTATAAAACAAGTGGAGGGTGCATGCGGCAAATATGGCATCTCGTAAGGTCTGGCGCTGGCGTGTTCCGTTCTCTAAGGTTGCTTCCGAATGCCAAAGGCTCCATTCGTCAAAGCAAATGGTGGTTTTGAATCTTTCGTTTGTATGCTCCGATATATATCCGCGGTGTAAATCGATATCCTTTTGATAATATTTCAGCGCGTCCAAGGAGAAATAATAGTTCTCATCGCTGAAATCCACCGCATCGCCACACTCCTTATAGCGTGATTTGGCACTTCCGATATAGTGATGGACGGAAAGGGAATCGGGTCCTTTTTGCCGTTGCCGGTGCGTTACATAGTCCAGGAATTTGCCGACCCAGCCCGGCAGGTAATGGCGCTCGCTCAGTCCAAGCCCGATGATGTGCAGATCGTTTCTCAATTCCCGTATTGCGGTTGTAAACTTCAGATAGTTCTGTGCATAGGCAACCGGGTTGTTATAATCAATCCACCATACGTTTTCATCCGTGTTTCCGATGCCCCAATACTTTACGTTATACGGTTCGGGATGACCGTTCTCGGCACGATAAGAACCGTACTTTGTTTCAACGGGCCCGTTGCAATATTCATACCAATCAAGGAATTCGTCCGGACTGCCGGTAGCGGTATTGGCAACAATGATCGGCTCCGCTCCTATTAATCGGCAGAAATGAATAAACTCATCCGTACCAAAATCGTGGTGCCATATTTTATCCGGACAAGGTATCGGATGGATCCTGCTTTTTCGTTCTTTTCCTACTCCGTCCTTCCAATGATAATGATCCGCACAGCAACCTCCCGGCCAACGAACAGCGGCAATACCCGCTTCGCGGCAACCGTCGATTACGGATTTGCGAATGCCGTCCACATTAGGTATGGGTGATTCTTTTCCGACCCAAATACCGTCGTATACAGTGCTTCCGAAATACTCAAAAAAAGTACTGTGCAAAAAAGGGCTGATTCGATGTGTTTTCACAGGTTCGTTATAAATATATAAATTCATATGATATACCTCCCTAATAATACTTTGATTTTCTTTGAATATCTCACTCATTCTTAGATTTTCTCATTTTTCAAGATGAGCCACATGGACAGACGATACATTGTTGCAAAATTATGGATTCCATAATGCATACTAATTAAACCTGTGTCATTTTGCTGTTTTACGGCCATTAGTATCCACACATTCTCCGGTGGCAACCCTCCCATGTCTAGCGGGGTCATAGCCCTTATGGTGAAAATTCATCCCGACTATCCGGCTCTTCTTGTCAATGTTCAATCTATAATGAATGAATAGTGAAAACTTGAGTTTTACTCTGTCCCCTTGCACCGCTTAGTTACTTCCGTCATTG
>JAAYHZ010000376.1 GCA_012744235.1 Clostridiaceae bacterium | reverse complement strand
GAAAGGGTATAAAAAAGGGGGTTCCTCCCTCTTTCTTATATATTATCCTACTTTTTTGATCTTGATCACGGTTCCCCGATTGACGGTATAAATTTCATCGGCTTCCATTGCAGTTAGCGGCGATTCCGTAGTAAATATAATGCATTTTTCTTTTTCTCTTGCAATCCTTCGTATAAGCTCCAAAAACTTGCCGGTTTCTTCCTTGCTAAGCTCCAAATCCACGTCATCGAAAAGGATCACATTGCCGAAAGTGGCAAGAGCTCTTGCCAAACGAAGGACCTGCCTATTATATCCGTCCAACCGGTTTGCTTTTTTATTGTACAAGCTTTTGTCGATGCCCGTATCGCTTAAAATCTCCTTCGCCATTTGTCCGTGCTTGTCGGTTTTTTCAGGGCAGGATACGTCCAATTGGGCTAAAATATGGTCCATTACGGTATATCTTTCTATCAAATCCATTCCGGACAAAGCCAATGCCGTCATAGTTTTACGATAAACATAAGAATCCCATTCGGCGATATTTTCTCCGTTATACAGTATCTCACCGGAATCCGGTCGGTCCAATCCGGCCATGATCTTTAAAAGGGTTGATTTTCCACTTTCTTTAATGCTTTGTATCGCGTATATTTTCCCCGATTCAAAGGTACAAGTGGCATTTCGGATAACGTTTACGTTGGCTCCGGTCTTCACTTTATAAGAATACATCACGTTCTTTAATTCAAATATTACGCTGCTCATTTCCGCTTCCCCCTTTTATTTACTCATGGTTGTTTTTTATAATCATCGGATCGCCTGTATGAATTGCCCATCGACACATACCAAACTGAAGAACCGATAAAGCAAGAACCATACAAAGAGCGATAAGAGCCGCAGACGGTTTTAAACCTGCCGAAATTTCATATATAGGTTCCACATCCAAAGAGTCCAAAATTCCCCCGCCCATGTACGTATTTTCCGCAGCGTTTTGTATGAGTTTGGCTATCGTATTGTCCACGGTGTTTCTCGTAGACAGTATCACATTTTCGGCAACAGGCTGTATGAATATGAAGGATAATATCAAGGACAAAACAAAGGAGAATACGACGATGAGTGCAATATCGGTAAAAAGCATTCCAAATATTCGCTTCTCCCGATACCCCATCACTTTCAAAGCGGCGGCCGTTTTCTTTCTTCCGAAGGATGCAAAAAGGATAAAGATGACCGAAAGGGCGAATCCTATGATGGAAATAATTATAGCCGGTTGTTGAATCATTAATCTTGTGAATATTAAAGGCAGCACTTTCTTTTCATATATGCTGTCGTCGGCGTTTAACAGATAACCCTTGAATTGGATCGTCGTTCGGTACAGTTTGTTTTTAAACTCCTCGATTTTCAAGGGATCCTTTAAAAAGAAAGCCGTTTCCGTTATGAGGTCTTTGTAGGATGCGTCCCCTCTTGATTCCATGGCGGTCGTATACGGGACATAGATGGCATTTGCTCGAACCATGTAGGATACCGGTATGGCACCCGTATCTTCTATGGTATCCTCGTATATCCCAATAATCTCCAGATTCATATCGACGCCTTCGACGGACGTAAATTCGATCACATCTCCGATCTTCAATTGATTCAAGTCGGCAAGCCTGCGGTCGAGGATAGCTACCTGCGCTTTATTCTCCACTTCCTCCTCGGTATAGCCTCTTCCTTCTACCAAATACTTCTCTTTGTAATAGAAATCGCTGTTGTATTCCAACCTTGTGTCGCCGATTAATCGGAAGTCCGGATTGTTTTCATTGGATTCTTCCGTAGATTCCAGTGTCACATGCTTGATGGGAGATTTTCCTGCACCTTCAATCGTTACATTGTAATCTTGCACATACTCCGAACGTAAAATATACTCGATCTGGGACCATTCCAATCTTTTCATAGACGGTTGGGTTGTGGTTGATCCTTCTTGGTATTTTATCAACTCGTTGATGAATGACTCCATATCGACTTCCAAATTGACTCGTCCGCCCATCTCTATGCGCACATCTTCCATGTTCTGTTTCGCCGATCTTGCCACGGAAAACGTGACCATAAACCCGGTGAAAAGAAACGTAACGATTAAAAATAGAACAATACTAGCAAAAGGCACACGCATAATGTTTTTTAGCGTATACTTCAACATAAAAGCTCTCCTTCCAAATCCAATAATACTATCTGAACCTGTATACCAGTATATCGTTCATCGGACAAGAATGAAACGCTTGTCCCGAATAATTTTCATTTTGTTCACAAATGCATCGTAAAATATATCCCTTTAGAATTTCCTGCCGCCTCCTCCGTGGGATCGACCGCTTGAGCTTCGGTGGGTGCTGCTTCTGTTCGTCGAGCTGCGGTTCGAATCCGAGGATATACGAACGGACGTTGTGGTTTCCCTCAGATAATCGTCTCGAGATCGGATTAATTTGAAAGAATCGTTTTCTTCGTACGTAAGCAAATGAGTCGTATTCTGCTTCTTTCTTGATGAGGTAACAAGTAAAGTCACTAAAATTGACGATAGAAGGGAGATCAAATAAGTGGATCTTTTGGTTATTTGATTTTTAGCTTTTTCCCAAAAGGTGGGCGTATACACCGGATAGTACTCCGAATTTTCATTGTACTGTCCTTGGGGAACTCCTTCTTCCATATACCGCTTAAACTCGGCAATAAAGGCCAAACATCCTTGGTACCATTCCCCTTTTGAAAAATAATCCGCCACCCGATTGTTCACAGCGGCAATTCTTCGGTCGGTGAAAACACGAATAGCCTTTCCTGCTGTAGAAAGCCAAATCTCCCGGTACTCCATATTGACAAGAAGCAAAACTCCGGAATAATCAAATCCGATACCGTACCCGTTCTCGTCATAATAATCGTCGGCAAAATCCTTCGAGGATTTTCCGGCAAGATCGTCCGTTATGACAATGACAAGATCCGCATCATAAAGAGCCGTCGCCTCATCGATTAACGTTTGTAACTCATCCAGTTCTTCTTCGCTTAAAAAACCCAAATCGTCCCGGATATTTTCCGTATACCCTGCCGTCGCTATAACGGGAAGAAATACAAGGAGTAAAAGCAATAGAAACGAGAAAATTCTTCTTATTCTAGCCAAGGAAAGCGCCTCCAATCACGACAACCAGCCATGTAATCAAAAAAACAAGCATTGCAAAAAACAGCTGCTTTTTTAATGACACCGGTGTGTCTCCTGTAACTTTTCCCGTTTGCCCGTTCACGGCAAACATGTACGATTTGTCATTGTATTTATGGACCAACAAATACACGGGAAGCATGGCATAGTGGCATGCAATTTCCGTAAAGCGAATGTTTTTCTTGTTCATATTAGCGGTAGAATATCCGGTAACGGTACCTAACAGCCGCTGTTCCACGTATCGCTCCACTCTTTTTTTCATGATACCTTCCCCTTCATCGGAGGAAACGTCGTATCGTTCCGCCATAAAGCCGGACAGATATTCCATTGAAAAATCTTTCAAATCCGAATAGTTATAAGGCTCGATGTTATTCATCAAAGTATCATCCATCTTCACGGAAGCGTCCACCGGTACACGCTTGTACGTTACGGTTCCTTCTCTTTCAATACGGTAATACTTCGTCCGGGTATATCGATAATCTCCCGCTCTCCAGTGGCTGACCTTTGTTCCCTCTCCTTCGATTTGGCCGATAACGTAACTGTCGTAAAGCCAAAACGGAGCATAAACCCCGGTAATTCGGTCCACCTCTTCTTTTTCCAAGAATTCGTCCGGAACAAAGGGACGCTTTTTTACCCATTGGGTATAAATGGATTTGGCTTGGTCTTTCGTCAGCTTAAACGGAATTACGAATTTCGGTTCAAACTTTCCGGATAATCGTTCTTTGATAATCGACGGACTTTTGCAGTACAAACAAATGGTAGCCGATACCGTTTGGTCGGTAACCAGCTCCGCCCCGCAGCTTGCACAACGGTAGCAGCTTAAGTCTTCCTTTTTCTCTTCTTCCGCCGTTGTTGTTTTATGTATGTCTTTCCCGTAGGCAGCCTCTAACGCCTCTTTTTCAAACACGCTGAAGCAATAGCCGCATTTCCATTTCGCGGAGGGCGGGTCGAAATGCAGACCCGCCCCGCAATTCAAACATTTATATTCTTGAACCTTACTCATAATACCTCATTTTCAAAATGCATTACCGCATTCACTGCAGAACTTCGGAGGTACGTCGTACTCTTTACCGCAGTTTGAACATTTTACCTTTTCGGGTCTTTTGTTGCCGCACTCGCTGCAGAACTTGCCTCCGGTATTTTCATAACCGCAGGAGCACTTCCATTGATCCGAAGGCTTGTCAACAGGCTTTTGCTTTCCGCACATATTGCAGAACTTTGCCTCTTGCGGCATGGTATGCCCGCAAGCGCAAGTCCATCCTTGTTGTGTCCCTGCAGGCGCAGCTCCTGCCGCCGGTGCGGCCCCTTGCGGCTGCACTTGTTGGTAAGGCATAGCACCTACGGTATGTGCCGCGTTCATTCCCATAGCCATACCGGCAAATCCGAGCATGGCACCTCCTTCGTTAGAGCCTGCCGCTTCCAATCCGGAAGCCAGGCTTGCCGTCATTCTTGCGGCTCTTGCATTGGGATCCATAAGAATCGAATCGCTTGCGTACTTTTCCAAAAGCTTGTTGGTTTGTTCGTCGAAGGAAATTCCGGCGATACCGACGCTATGGATAAAGAAACCTCTTTTGCTCAGCCACTCTTGGTCCAGAACTTCCGCCATGTATTGGCCTAGTTCCATGGTTTTCATGGGAATGTCCGATACCATGATGTTGTTTAAAGACAGCTTTGCCAACGCCGTCGTATAGGCCATCAGGAACTCGTTTAAGTATTGCTCGGCCATATCCTCTATCGTAAAGTTCACTTTATCGGTTTTGCTGCACACCTCGCTATAGAACAGCAAGGGGTCCGAAATTTTGATGGAATAGGTTCCGAAAGAAGTCACTTTACAAGGAACCGGTCTTCCGGGTACCAATACGCGATCGGTATAGGGTACCGGATTTCTCGTTCCGAAACGAACCCCCGGTATCTCTTGTTTGTTAATATATATCACTCTTTGCTTCAAAGGCGTTGTTCCGCCGAATTTGAATCGCTCCCATGAGTCCTTTAATGTATTCACAATCCCGCCGGGTCTTTGGATGGCATTTCGTTCGGTGTTATTGTATCCCGGCAAGGTTACGTTTTCATCCGATTGAAAAAAGATGGATGGCGACCTGGAGTTATCAACTTGGTAGTATCCGGGCTGATCCGTAGCCGATATGATCTTTCCGCCGTCCACTAAAAGCATAAATACATTTTCCGGAACGTGAATTATCGATCCGTTGGATATCACGTCTTCGGTTCCTTTTCGGTTGGATCCTCTTGCATTCTTTCGCCTGCTTACCGAAACGCCGTATGTAGCCAAAATCGTATTGTCGATTTTTGCAGGCTCGATGGCCTCCAACCATTGATCCGCCAGCGTTCCTCCTATTGTTCCTACTGCCGCCCTAATCAATCCCATCTATCTTTCTCCTTCCGTTTTTCACAAATTTTATTCATTCATAACATTTATTCTACATGAAACGAATCGTAAATAACAGCCGATAAAATTGGAATTTTCAATGCTATACCGTCGTGATGATATCGTACAAAAGCCGGATTCGAGGGTATACGGAATCGATTTCCAAGTATTCCCCTTCGTTGTGGGTATTTCCACCGACCGGTCCGAATCCGTCAATAACCGGAATGCCTAAGGAAGATATCCCGTTGCCATCGGAGACGCCTCCCGTGGGCCTCCACTTAACCGAAATACCGGACTTTTTGCCTAACCGTTCCAGTTTTGCCGCCAAAGCACAGGTCCTTTCGTTGGGATTCATGGGCTCCCGATAACTGATCCGCTTCACGGAAGCCGTAACACCCTTTACCATAGGGTTCTCGATCATCCGGTTCATGACACTTTCGACCTTCTCGATCTGCTCCGGATTCTTAAAACGTGTGTCTAATTTCATAACGGCATGATTTGCTACCATATTTACTACCGTTCCGCCGGTGACGGTTCCGGTATTCAATGTCAAACCTTTTTCGTAATCGTTCAGTTCGTCCAATTCCAGAATCCAACGAGCCATCTCTACAATGGCACTTTTTCCTTTTTCGGGGTCTACCCCGGCATGAGCCGAAACCCCTCGGAAGATAACTTCAAATTTGGCCGTTCCCTTTCGCTCAATCACAAAGGATCCGTCCGATCTCGCCGGTTCCAAAACAAAAGCTACTTTACTTTTTGCCGCATGCTCTTTTATCCAAGGAGTGGAATAGACGGAGCCGATCTCCTCGTCGCTGTTCATCAAAAGGCAGATAGATCCCTCACGATTTTTTTGCGACATCCATTCTTTTATGACATAGTAGGCCGATAAAAGGCCGGCCTTCATGTCTACCACTCCGGGGCCATAGGCAATGCGGTCCTTGATCCGAAAGGGTCTTTTAAGGGTTGTACCTTCGGGGAAAACCGTATCCATGTGTCCCACCAATAAAACGTCAAACCGGTCCGTGTGCTTTGTTACGACCCTAACGCAAGGTCCGATCCGAGGCGAAAGATTCACCTTATCCGTGTAACAACCGAGCTCTTTATATTTCTTTATGAAAAAATCGGCTACCTTGGCTACCCCTTCGGGATACGAACTGCCGCTGTCCATATTCAGTATGGTTTCCAGTTCTTTGAGATAGTTATCGAGATCGAAATTTGTAAGGTGCATTATTTCTTCTCCGTCAATAACGTTTGCAAATTTTTATAAAGTATCTTTTCCATGTCCTCGTCTTTCAAGCCCATTTGATTCAAACGAACCATCTGAGGTTCCGCGTACTGGAAGGGCAAGCAGGAGCCGAAAACGATTCGGTCGACACCGGCCGCTTCCACTAATGCTTGAAAGTTTGTTTTTTGACCTCGTACCGGAAATACTTCCACTCGGGCAAAATCATAGAATACCTTTCCCTTTCGCCCTTGGGTAGCTTTTTTCAGTTTTGCCGCAATCTGTTCGGAGGGACCGTTGGTGATTATAATGTCGGTGTCGGGGCATAATTCCATAAGTCGTTCCACTTGTCCGATATTCAGGTTCTCGTTGGTATCCATCCAATGCCTTTGCCTTACATTCACGATAGCGCAAGGAAGGTGGACCGGGATTCCCAAATCCCCTGCCATCCGGACCAATTCCACCGCTTCGGGACAATTCAAGTCGTATCGGTGGTAATACGGATAAAGCTCCAAACCCTTCATGTTCATTTTTTCAATACAGGTTAAAAAGTCCTTTTTCCAAGCGGGATACAAAGGATTGATAATGGCAAAGGGCAAAAGACGGTCTTTGTAGGGTCGAGTTTCTTCCGCAAGCTCCGTATTTCCTTCCATCGCGTCTTTGTAGAAAACGGAATGAACCGAAGAAACGCAAGCTACCGATATGCCGACTTCATCCATTTTTTTCACCAATTCTTCCGGCGTATTGTTTCGAATCTTTCGAAACGGCCAGTGTCCGATATAGGTATTAACATCGTAAATCATGATCAGAGCCCCCTTTCGAGATACCGAGCAAATGCAGGATTGTTCAAAATGGTAATCTTGTCCTCTTGAGAGATATTCGCTCCCAAAAGCTTTCCGATACCTTGGGAGAAGGACCCGTCCGTTGCAAACAAAAGCCTTCCGGCTCCTAAATAGCTCACGGCTTGTTCAATGATTCCTTCGTCGTAAACACTGCCGCTGATGTCGGCGTAAACATTCGGGTAATCCGCAATGGCTTTTAAGGACCACTGCCAATCTCCGCCGCCTCCGATGTGTCCGTAGACGAACACGGCTTCGGGATAATTCCTTGCAGCCTCGGCAAAATGAGTGCCGTCGGAGATGGTAGGCTGGGGATTCGGAACGGTATTTAATTTCCCGGCATGGCTCAAGATCGGTATATCCAATTCAATGCATTTTTCAATAACCGGCCGTACAACCGGATCGGAAATGAAATATTGGTTGTAAAGCTTAATTCCGGTCATGCCCAATTCTTTAATGCAACGGTCGATTTCGTACAACGACTCCTTCATGTATCCGGGATTGACGTAAGCCATACCTTTAATAATCTGCGGATACCTTTTCATGGCCGCCGCAACCACATTATTCTTGGCTCGAAACATTTCCGGTGTGGGGCTTCCCCCCGAAATCGGCCTCGAAACCACCAAAACATCCATATATGCTCTCTTCGCCGCTTCCACCAAAAAGTCGCATTGTTCTTCGTCCAGCTGTCCTCGGTTGTTGTCTCGTACATGTTCGTGCCAGTTAACAACCTTGTTGCATTCAAATAACTTCAGCTGTTCTTTTAAAAAATACACGGCCGCACCTCTTTTCAATATGACTTTAACAACACAATCTTACCGGTCTTGCAAAGCTATTTCAATAAGGGAATTCTGTAGGTATTTTTCGATTCTCCTTCATCCGTGTCGACGGTAAATCTTAAGGCCGTTGGCTCGGTAAGATTTACTCTATCTTTTCAATGAAGGGTGATTCGGCAATTCTGAAAGGAATCATTTTTGGAATTGCAACTTTCCACGTTTTGGAGTAAACTATATCATAAATTTAAGGAAAGGTTTTGCAGTAGTCAGGACTGCTCTAAAGAGGTGCATATCATGTTTTCGGATAAAATCGTACAAAATCTTACACGAGCATCTTTTATTCGCTCCATGTTCGAAGAAGGAGAAAAGCTGAAAGCCAAAGTCGGGGCCGAAAATGTTTTTGATTTCAGTTTGGGAAACCCGGTGATCGAACCTCCTCGGTCCGTGAAAGAAACATTAAAAAGACTTGCAAGCGAAGAAGAGACCGGCATGTTTCGCTACATGAGCAATGCCGGTTATTGGCAAGCGAGAAAAGCCGTTGCCGACAGCTTATCGAAAGAAAGTAAAAAGGACATCCCTCCTTCCCACGTCATTATGACCTGCGGAGCCGGAGGCGCTTTGAATGTTTTGTTCAAATCTTTATTAAATCCGGGCGAAGAAGTCATCGTCTTTTCTCCGTATTTTGTCGAATACGGTTTCTACGTGGATAATCACGGCGGAAAATTGACGGTTTGCGACACCATACACGATACCTTCATGCCCGATTTGGCAAAGCTTGAGAAGCTGATTAACGAAAAAACCAAAGTCGTGATGTACAATTCTCCCAACAATCCGACGGGAGTTATATACAAAGAAGACATGCTAAAAGGAATGAACGATGTCATTACCGCCGCCAAGAAGAAATACGGAACCCAACTTTTCGTCATTGCCGACGAACCCTACGTAAAAATCGTCTATGACGGTAAAAAGGTGCCTTCCGTATTCAATTTCTTTAAAAACGCCATTTCCGTAAATTCCTTCAGCAAATCCTTGGCCGTACCGGGAGAACGCATCGGCTACATCGCCGTTTCCCCGGAAATCGACAATGCCGATTTGTTAATGGACGCTCTCATTTTCTGCAACCGAACATTAGGCTATGTCAATGCTCCCGCCGTAGGGCAGCACATAGTCATCGATTGCATTAACGAATCCATTGACGTTGAATACTACAAAAAAAGACGGGATCTTTTATACAACGCTTTAGTCGATTTAGGTTTCAAATGCATCAAACCGGAAGGCGCTTTCTATTTGTTCCCGGAATCCCCTATCCCGGATGACGTGGCTTTTACGAAATTGGCGTTAAAGTATAACCTCATTATCGTTCCCGGATCCGGATTCGGATGCGGCGGCTATTTAAGGCTTACTTATTGCGTAGATTATGAAATGATCGAACGATCGCTGCCCGCTTTCGAAAAGCTCGCAAAAGAAGTGTTTTAATATTTCCTATCGAAAGAAAGGAACTCCGCTCGTAAAAAAGACGGAGTTCTTTTTTATTTGTTTTTATTTCGAATTAAGGCCGTAGATTTTGAACATCGTAAATGACAAACCGCACGGTCCCCTCCCGTTTTTTGAAAGGATAATGTGTCATTTCCGTTGAATCTTCATCCGTAAATTGAAATCCCGGTTCCATATCGCCTATATCGACAATAAATTGTCCGTCTTCTTCCGTAATCTTCTTGATTTCATATCCGTTCGTCGTACCGTCCGGATGCATTACAATGATATATTTTCCTTTCAGTCCCTCCTCCGGCTTGATATCCGTTGCAAAACCGTTAAACGAATCCTTTCGGGATTTGGCATACACTTTCTGAATGACACCTTCGCAGGACCGATTCTCGGTAAGAGAAAGCTCGCCGTACCGTAACATTTCCGCATCCATTCCTTCCATGTAGAGAACCTTTTTGTCTTGCACTCTTACAAAACCACATCGACCTTGAAAGAGAATGCTGTCGATTTCCACACGGATCGGTTCTTGATATGCACTGAAGATATAGTCGGTATACTCCTCGGTTACCACCTTTACCGCTACGTCGAACTCACCTAAACCGTCGGCTTCAAGCTTTTCGATTTTCCGGACCCGTGAAGGATAGCGCCGTGAAAAGGGCTCTAAAAGCGTTACAAAGACGGAAGATACATCTTCACCCTCTCTTCTTAGCACCATTTTATCCATGAAGTAGTCGTCGCAGCGGTCGTTGGTATCATACTCCACTTTTTGTCGGGTTGCTCTCATGGAAGGAGCCTTTCCCAATAACAGTGTTCCCGAGTTTTTTGCACCGAGAATTTTCAGTCCCGCACCTTCTTGCATAACATCCGTTATTTCATACGACAAAGAAAAGGATCTGTTCTCCAAGGGAGCGGATTGTACGTCCTGTACGTACATATAGGCTTTGTAATGACCGGAGGCGTCTCCCGAAGACGTTTCGCTTGCAGGCTTTACGTACTTTACGCCTTCCGGCAGCATGGTTTCGGAAGCATCCTCCCAAGCTACATCGGTTGAAAGGTTATAATCGTAATCGGCGCACATATTCAAGGAGTATTCGTGGCAAGTACCGCCTTTGACTCGGAAGATATCCAAAACATATCCTTCCGGACCGTCCTTTTGCAAAGGTACAAAGATCATTTCCCTGTCATAGATATCAATTTCGGGGTAGGCTTCCGGGTCATAGGCTCTTACGACCCCTACGGAATTATTCGAAGGAACGAATCGCAATATATTTCCTCCGTCTTTACTTCTCGAATCCATTTTGTTTACCGTTACGGTGTTATGGGAGAAGGTGGATATGGTCCAAGCTCGGTTATAGGTATGGGTGTACCCCAAATCCGGCAGTACTTCCACGCCGTACGCATGAAGAGTCATGGACAAAGCGTCGTCATGGTTGTGCCCGTATTTAGGAGTAAACAACATCAGCGCATGGGTTTGTACATTCTTAAGAGCATTGGTGTTTCCGGTCAGCCGAGCGATTCCCGAAGCCGGCATCAATATGTCATCCAAGGTCTGCGGTACCGTGGATCCGTAATCCGTTGCATGGGTATCCTGTACGGAAGGGTATCGGCCGTTAGGAAAGGACAATATACCGGTTATGGCTTGGGATTGCCGTAATATGGGGAAAAGCTCCAAAAATCGAAAACGATCGATTCTCTTCCCCGTTCCCGGGTAAATATAGCCTTCCGGGTCGCTGTAGTTGGTGATCAAAGATAAAACCCGGTATAAACCTCCGGTAATTTGCCTGTGATAGGATAACGTTACTTCCATCCAAAAGCCGTCAAACAAGTAGTTGTTTCGTATAAAGGGCTCGATTCGCTCCAAGGCGCGATGGATATAGTCGGGGTTATTTAAAGCTTTTCCGATTCGAATCAACCCTTCCCATTGGCTTGCATCCATATTCGTATTTTGTATTCCGTAGGAATCGGATATGTCGATTCCTTCTTGAATTATCTCCAAAATCTCTTTTTCCAAATCTCTGCCGGTTTCCGCCCTTAGCTTATCAAGAGCGTTGGTTTTTCGGACCTCGGCATAAGCTTCGGCAACGGATGCGACCATATACAAATCGCCGTAAAACCACCGCGTCCAAAATCCTCCGTAATAGGCGTAAGGAGGTCCCGCCGCTTTCGGTATGGGATAACTCGTAAAGTAGTATTCGATGGCGGGCGAATAATCCGGATAGTGCTCGCAAATTTTTGCCAATACGTAAGCGGCTCCCGCCGGGTCCGATTTGGCCAACTCGGGCAAATTCACTAAAACGTATTCTTTTTGCCCCGCCCAAAGAGCAGGGGTTAAGTAGCAGACGGCACCGTCAGGGCTTAAATAGTACGGATATTCCACAATCCGGCCATTTCCGTTATCGATTCTTGCAACATTCGTCTCGGGAAATTGATCCGGGTCCGGATACAAATCGCCGGTTTTGTTGGACTTAATATGATACGGATTTAAAATGGAATAGGAAAATGTGCTGTACGGCCAAAGGGTAGTATCCTTCGGATCCGGAATGGTGATGATGCCCGCATAGGGCGGAACGATATCCAACATAAGCTTTGCCCTGTCGCTTATTTTATTGATATCCACATCCTTTTTCTCGATTTCTTCCGCTATGACGTTTTGATTCGCCGCCTGAATAAAGAATCTTTTCTCTACACAAAGAACCGTCTCCTTTTTATCCCCTAAATGAATCCGGTATACTCCTTCCTCCGAAACCGGAGGATGCTCGAAGGTCAATACATCGACCCCCTTGCCCCTCTTTATGTCCGCCGAAAGCTCGGCCGTCTTTCCCTCGGGAGTCTCCCAAAGCAAACGATAATCGTTCCTTATTCCTTTAACGAAAATTTGCTGTTTGTTCACCCCGATACACTTTATCTCGATTTGAGGTCTTTCAAAATCTTTATCCTTTATGCTGTCCGAATATTTTACGTTTACGAAGCGACCTTGGTCTCCTAAAAAGACGACGACATGTATGGCATTCCCTGAAGAATCGAAGAAGTAAGAGCTTTCAACGGGGAAATAGGATGCCATGGGATTGGCTCCCCAATCGATTCGAAGAACATTCATTTGAAGCTTATCAAGATCGATTTCCAAGTCCTGCAAGGGAATTTTCACGAAGGCTTCAAAGCCTTCCTCCGTCTCCCTTGTTTCAATATCCGCCGTCCCGAATATTCTTTCCGATGCCTGTTTAAACTCCAAGTTTACACGCCGGTCTTCGTAATAGACCACGGGAACGGTATGGATAATCCCGGCATTTTGCGCTCGGAAAAGCAAGACGTGCTGCTTGTTCTTCGATTCGCTGTGTTCGTATACGTTTTCATAGAACAATTTGATATATAAAAACTTACCGTCTTCTGCCATTTTGAATGAATCCTTGTATCCGAGGTCTTCTCCCGTGTAGAATCTTTTGGATACGGAATAAGAAGGTATGTTATCCATGTATTCAAGTATTTCTTGATCGGATTTTTGGTCTTCGATGTGAAGACAGTACAAGGAGTATGCATAAAACGGAAGGTCATTGCCGGAATCCGCAAAAGATAGGTCCGTATCATTCGTACAGCCGGACAGCAGCGGCAGCAGAAAAGAAAACAAAAGTATGACGGAGATTCGATGTTTCATGGAATGTAATCCCCCTTTTTGAACATAATCGAACATTCCCTGTGTAAAGCCTTACACAAAGCTTAAATCATATCCATTATATAGAATAAAGGGGAGGAATGGAAATACAATTAAAGGTCCGATGAATACATTCCGTGTCCGAATATAGCATGCAATCTATAACCTTATATTTTGCTCCAGCCATTTGGCAACACCGTCCTCTTGGTTGCTTTCGATCACAAGGGACGCTTTTGCTTTAACCTCCGGTGCCGCATTCATAACGGCAAAGCTTTGGTCGCAGGCTTTAAAAAGGGGCAGATCGTTCAAATTGTCACCGAATCCGAAAACCAGCTGAAAGCCGTATGCTTTGCGAAGGAACTCCACGGCATGGCTTTTGGATGCGTTGCGCGAGCATACTTCCAAATACCAATAACCCTCATTGTAGGTATCTTTGTAGAATTCCGCCCGAAGCTCGTTTACGGATTCAATTTTCCGATACACATCCGCAAGGTTTTCTTTGCTGTCGGCTACGGAATAATAGACAAGGTTGAAATCCAAGCAATCGTAAAAGGAACGAACCTTGGTGAAAACTTTGCCGTATCCTTCTTTTCGTTCCCGTATAAACTCCGTCGCATGAGGCGAAGCATCGTTCTCGTAAAACGTGAACAATTCATGGTCTTGAATGGCATATAAAAATCCGGAGGATTGTAACGGAGTCACGGCATCGATCAGCTTTTTCACCGCATCCCTTGCCATGGATTCCATATGCACATATTTTTGCGTATGAAGATCATATACGCATACACCGTTCATTAAAATCACCGGTATATTCACATGAATACTCGAAAGAAGCTTTTGTACCGTAGCCGCCGTTCGAGCGGTAGCAATGCTAAAATTCATCCCGCAGCCGATTAATCGATTGAGGGTCTTTTCGGTATATTCCGTAATTCTTTTTTCGTTATTCAACAGTGTTCCGTCCAAATCCGATATTACCAAGGTTTTAAAAAGATTCTCGTTTTTTATCGTCATATGCGCCCCTATTTAATTCGGTACAAAAAAAACCTTCCGTATGAAAAAATTTTAACCTTGTGAAAGCAAGCGGTTAACATCATACAAACGGAAGGTGAATGAATGGATTGTTTCTTGCTCGTGATTATATCATAAACTTTATGCAAAATAAACTGTATAAATATACGAAATTATATAAATATATAGCTTTCCTACACTAAAAAAATCAAAAACAATTTCTAACTATTCAATATAATAACGACAAAAATCGATTTTGTCAATTAAAAATCGAAAATATAGCAAAATTTTTGTACAAATTTATGAAGCTCGTTTTTCTACTTAACGCTCTTTTTTACAATGGTCTTTGCCAATCGTACCGTACTTTTGACATCATTTTCGATATCGGCATATTCGGAAGGATCCGGCAGTTTTTCTCCGTATCGTACGATTTCATATATGGAAGTGAGCCGTGAAAAATAATTGTTGAATACATAATGTTCGTCGGTACGATCATATTCCTTCTTTAATCGTCCTTTCAACTGGGAAGGTGTATCGGTTTTGTCTACCGGTATACCGCATTCATTGAAGCTGTACAATACATATGCATAGGAATATCGAATTTTGAGCATCAAGTTGATAAACTTTCGAATATTCTTGAAATAATATTTCGGATGCTCGTTGATATCTTCGTATATTTTTCCATTATCGATATCTTCAATTATATCATCATAGGCTATGGTATTCTTCTGGTTTCTCTTTGTTAAAAAGTTCATAAAACGATAAAAGTTTTGCTTCGGTGACAGAATCCTTCCGATTTGCCGCAACAAATTCCTCACAAAGCGTAAAAACTTCTCCACCATTTCCTTGACCGCCGAGGTGTTGATGCTGATTTGTTTGGCGCCGATTAAAAGCATTCCTATAAAATACGTTATCAAGCAAAGGAAAGACAGTGAAACGGCCAAATCCGTCGACAGCCGAAGAGAGATATAAAACCCACCGACGCAAAAGAGGAGTCCGAGAAAGAAATGGAACATCTTCAGCAGTTTCGTTGCATTCTTTTTTGAAATCAAGCTGAAGTAGTAAAAAACGCTCAGAACGATCCAATCAATGAGAAAAACAACGGGACTTTTTAACGTATAGGCGTTAAAGTTCACCAGCATAAACACAAAGGGTAAAGGCAGTGTCAAATACTTGATCGGAATTTTTACTCCTTTTACTTTGAATGAGTATTTTCCTTTTTGGTCCGTTTCGTCCAAATAGGTCAAAAAGCGCGCTACAGCGAATAACAAAAGAGGGATAATGTAAATGGGTTTTCCTACATCCAACCGCGTTACGGTGGTCAACCCTAAAACGAACGGATAGAGGCTGCAAAAAATCATCATAACCGTTAAAAAATAAGGATCAAAGGTAACGGTTACAATTTTCTGGCCTTTTTTGTTATACGATACCTGTCTCACGGCACCTTACTCCCTTTCATCATATATATGCATTATACGGCATTCTTCATACTCAAAAATACAATGTCCGTATTCATTCGAATATCGTTGTATTTATATTCGTCGTCCAAAACAATAAACTGAACCTTATTCCCTTTTCCGCTTAAACGTCCCGCGGAGTGCAAAACGTTATAGTTCACATAATGCGTGACAATGACAATAGCGCTATCGGAAATGTTCTCATAGAGGTAATCCACCAATTCTTCTAAGGTCCTGCTGTTATTGATCATAAGCTGGGCCATATTCTCCATGATATACGCAAAATGCTTTTTGCCTTTTCCGTAATCAATGACTTCAATGGCGTTTCTGCTGCCTCTTCGTATGGAATTGCAAATAAAGCTAACCGGAGCATTGACCTCCGTCGCTTGGTCTACGAGTGTGGCGGCAACCTTGATTCCGGTTTCGGCTATGGTTTTATCGACAATGTTTCCGTAAAGCACTGGTGACGGTTGGATATTCAAGGCTACGCACAATTTCATCTCCGATGTGTAATCGTTTTGTCTTACCATGATTTCTCGATTTTTTGCCGTCAACCCCCAGTGGATCTTCTTAAAAGCGTCTCCGGGACGATACACGCGAACTCCGGAGTATAAAAAAGGGTCCTCCATGATCCACCGACGAACAATCACATCCCCCATGGGGCTGGAGCTGAATTGATACAGGGTTCGCATGTCGATGAATTCGGGATAAACCCAAAGCTTGGCATTGATCTCCACGGCACGGGAAAACAGTGCGCCGGATATGAATCCTCGAACGGTAACACTGGCGCCTTTAATATCATAAAAACCTCTCGTCGTACATTTAACGGATCGGTTACGAAGAACTCTTTGATCGGAGCCTAATGAATACAAGCTCGTAACGACTCTTGAGGTATTGACTAATGCGGTTTTGATTTCGGGAAATTCCAATGATGACGGTGTGCTGAAATCCACCCTTATTTTCGGCAGCGGGATGGCATTACGATTGGTGACTCGTTCTCTTATGTAGATGAGATCGTTTACATGGGCATAACTGACGGCAAATTCATTTTCATATTCGATCCGGTTTAATATCCTGTTCATAAACCGTTTTTCCCATCGTAAAAGGGCCTGAATCAAAAAGTTTAAAGCGGCGAAAGCAAGAACAATGATTATTATTGCTTTCCATACGCTCCTTGCAATGTCTACTATTTCAGCAGTACCCATTTCTTTACCCCGACTTTCCTTCGTTTTTAATCGGTTTCCTCTCGCACCTTAACCAGCAGCAAAACTCCTTCTTGGACCTCGATGCGGACCCGTTCCTCTTCGAATCTGTTGCTTATACCTCGCGTATCGGCACGATATAGCACATCGTTTAACAACTTATATTTCAATCCTGCGGTGGTGATACCGGAAACCTTCTCCGTAAGGGGAATCAACGAAATCCGATTAAAGCATTCTCTATCGAATTCGGTACAATTCCGAACAATTGAAAGCTCGGCATTATCCGTAACAATTTTACCGGTTCCCTTTTTTTGACGGATATACTCCAACAGCATTACATTGGCTAACGTATGGTCCGGCAAAGAGCCGAAGGCTCCCAGCAACACGATGTCTTTAAAGCCTTGCTCGAAAGCGATATCGACGGCCAATTGGGAATCGGTCTCGTCCTTTTCCGTTTTGAACAATCGTGTTTTGACACCTTTACCGATATACTTACCCAAAAGGTCCGGATCGATGGAATCCATATCCCCGATGATCATATCGGGAATAACATTCATATAATCCGCATGACGGGTTCCCCCGTCGGCACATATGACAAAATCGGCTTGTTCGGTGTATTTTTTAATAACGGAGTAGTCTTTGATTTCTCCGGCTAAGAAGATTACCGCCGTATTCACGAACGGGCACCTTCTCTTAAAAGTCGCATCGCTTCTCCTAAATCTTTGTGTTTGAAAATAGCGGATCCTGCAACGATAACGTTGGCGCCGGCTTTCACAACCTTGCCGATATTATCGGCCGTTATTCCTCCGTCCACTTCGATATCCGTTTTCAGGTTCAACGAATCGATTTTTTCTTTTAAAGCCGCGATCTTAGAGGTACATCTTTCGATGTATTTTTGTCCTCCGAAGCCCGGGTTTACGCTCATAATCAGAACCATGTCAATATCGTTTAACACCCAATCCAAAACCGACAAAGACGTTGCGGGATTCAAAACCACACCGGCTTTGATTCCTTTGTCTTTTATGTTTTGGATGGTGCGATTCAGATGCACACAGGCTTCCGCATGAACGGTGATAATATCGGCCCCCGCATTGACAAAATCGTCGATATACTTATCCGGGTCCGTTATCATAAGATGTACGTCAAAAGGAAGCTTCGTATATTTCCGGATGGCCTTGACCACGGG
>JAAYHZ010000375.1 GCA_012744235.1 Clostridiaceae bacterium | reverse complement strand
TTTCAAGAACCGTCCCCTGTACATACCTAGGCATATGGCATAGAATAATATATAGAGGTGATGTCTTGTGTTGATTCGATTTAACGTAGGGAATTTTCTATCCTTTAAGGACCTCCAAGAATTCTCCATGATCAAAGGAAAATCGGAGGATAAACCTCGGCGGCTTCTTCATACGGACAAGCTGGAGCTCTTAAAGTTCGCCGCCGTATTCGGAGCCAATGCATCCGGAAAATCCAATTTGATTACCGCTTTTCGCTTCGCCCAAAAGGCCGTGGTGACCGGAGTGCCGAAAAAAGGCCAATCCTTGTATTTTCGACCGGACGAAAGCTATGCCGGAAAACCCTCCTATTTCGAATTTGAAATCCTGTTAGGAAACACGGGCTATGCATACGGATTCGAAATTCTATTGGAAAAAAGCGAAATTCTGTCCGAGTGGCTCTTTCGCTTGGACCCCGAGGGCAGCGATAAGGCGCTTTTTATACGGGACGTAGTAAAAGGCGCTTTTTATACCGACCTTGTCATTGCCTCCGAAAATTTACGCAATAAATTCAACGTCTATTCCGACGATTGCAAGCAAAATTCCGAAATCCTGTTTTTAAGCGAAATGAACCGAGCCAAGGGAGAGTTGTATAAAGAGCCTTCCGAGCTCTCCGTATTCCGGGAAGTATACCGATGGTTTTCGGAAAGCTTGAGCATTAATTATCTTAACCGTCCCATATCCGACTTCTCCTATTTCAAAGACGTGGAAAACAAAGAAGAAGTATGCCGCGTCATTCGAAGCTTAGGTACCGGAATCACCGGCTTTGAAGAAAAAGAGTCCTCCCTTTTGGAAATGCGGCAGCAGCTCCCGAAAGCCCTTTACAAAGAGCTGGAGGAAGAGCTGGACCAAAGGATCGCCGACAGAGCAAGAGGCAAAAAGGTTTCCTCATCCATGACGGTTCGAATCGACGACATGTATTACATCATCTCCTTGGAGGAGGAGCAAATCAAGGTATCCACCGTTGTCTTTCATCACGAAGGAGACGCTTTGTTCGAGTTCCACGAAGAATCGGAGGGTACAAGAAGGATATTGGACCTTTTGGAAATCTTCTTTACAAAAGAAGACAAAGTCTATGTTATCGACGAAATCGACCGAAGCCTTCATCCGAGGTTGACGTACAAATTCATCCAAGAATTTTTAAACGCGGCTTTGAAAAGGAACATACAATTGATTATCACCACCCACGAGTCCAGGCTATTGGACTTGGGCCTGCTGCGCCAAGACGAAATATGGATTGCCAACAAAAACACGGCGGGAGAAACGGAGCTTTATTCCTTGGACGAATACAACCTGCGGTTTGACAAAAAGGTGGACAAGGCCTATTTGGAAGGCCGATACGGAGGAATACCGAATTTTTCAACCGTCTTTCCCGCAAAGGAGGACAATCATGAGGATTCCTAAGAAATTCGGCGAAAGAACTCCTTACTTTAAAAAGCCGCAAAAGGAAAAAAGAAAATACATTCTCGCCTACGAAGGGCAGGCTACGGAAGTGCAGTATTTTCAAGGACTCATTGATAACAGAGCTTCTATCGGCATCGATCCGATCATTGATCTTTTGCCGGTTTTAAGAAGCATTCCTCAAGAATCCCATAGCCATCCGAAAAAAATACTAAAGCTTTTGGAGGAGCATATCGAAAACTACGATACCGTAAAGGTTCTCATCGACAAAATGATCGATTATTTTATCGAAAACCAATTGACGGACCAAGCGGACATGCCTTCCATGAAATCCTTGGCGTACGAAATGGAATGTTTTTTAAAAGAAAATTTTAATCTGTCATTGGAGGATAAAATCGAAGATGTTCATACGGTTATATCGGAGCTGACGGGCTTTTTGTTAAAAAAGCCGGCATTGACCGCATTAATCGAAAAAATCGCGGACTATATCGAAGAGCAGCAAATCCTATATTCGGAGGATCAAGATTACATATGCCTTATTATCGACAGGGACAAAGGGAGCATGAAGCCGGATCAATATATGCAGGTTATCGAAAAATGCAAAGAAAAGAAAATCCGTTTGTTTGTCACGAATCCGTCCTTTGAGTTTTGGCTTTTGCTCCATTCGGATAAGGTTTTCGATTACGACCCCGACGAGCTTTTGGAAAACAAAAAAATCGGCAGAAAGCGTTTCTTGGAAAAGGCGGTATCCGAGGTTTTCAACGGATACAAAAAAGGGAACATACAACCGGAACGGTTTTTGCCTTACATTCGTAAAGCCATTGCCAACGAGAAAAATTTCTGCCAAGACCTTTACGGTTTAAAGGACCGGCTAGGGTCCAACATCGGAACGCTTTTGGAGGAATTCATCGATCCGAAAGACGCATAAAAAAGTCGAACGGCAAAAACAAGGCGGCTTCTTTCATACTTACATAGAAGCCGCCTTACGATGTGTCACCGAAATGTTAGCCTTTCCACAAACCTAACGCTTTCATCCATTCTATGGCGATAAAAGCATGGCCTTTTTGGGTGGGATGGACACCGTCTTCGGACCAAACCCGAGGATTCGATTTTGCCGCCGCGGAAGCAAGCAGCCCGTCCAAAGGAATCAAGACGGCCTTGTATTCCATAGCCAGGTTTCTCACCGCTTGGATTTTCGGATCCAAATCCGTCCGCCATTGCTTACGGTCTTCGGGATAGGGTAAAACAAAGGGTTCCATGAGAATGAGGCGAGCATTCGTTTCGGTCTTTGTTCTTTCTAACAAAGAGCGATAATTGCTTTCAAATTCTTCTACGGTCATGGGATCGTTGGAATCGTATCTTCTCCAGGTATCGTTGATGCCGATGAGAATGGACACCCAATCCGGATTCAAATCGATACAATCCTCCTTCCACCGCTTCATTAAGTCTCGCGTACGGTTTCCGCTGATGCCCCGGTTGATGAAGGTAATATCCTTCTCGGGATACATGGCCTTCACAAAGGAAGCGATAAACATGGGGTATCCTGCACCCAAGTCCTTCGAATTCGCCGAACGGCTGCGCCCGCAGTCCGTAACGCTGTCTCCGATAAACAAAACCTTTTCGCCGTCTTTAATCCATGGTATCGTCATATACATACTCCTTTCAAAGTATCCTTACGGAAATGAATGAAAAATCATATTGTAACGTCTTTACTTGATCCTCACGGGCTTTTTCGAAAGATCCACGTGGCAGTATCCCCCGGGATTTTTCTTTAAATACTTTTGGTGATACTCTTCCGCGGGATAAAAATGCTCTAAGGGCTTCACCTCGGTAACAAGAGGCTTGTCGTAACGCTTCTGTTGAAGCTCCATCATGCTTAGAATCACGGGAAGATCCTTATCATCGGCGTAGTAAACACCGGTTCGATATTGGGTACCGACGTCGGGACCCTGTCTGTTTAAAATCGTAGGGTCAATAATGGTAAAATAGTACTCCAAAAGCTCAAACAGACCGATTTTATCGGCATCGTATTTAACGTATACCGTTTCCACATGGCCGGTGTTTTTCAATTCCCTGTAGGTAGGATTCGTTGTTTTGCCGTTGGCATACCCCACCGTCGTTTCCAATACGCCCTCGATTTTCTCAAAATAGGCTTCAACGCCCCAAAAACAGCCGCCTGCAAGCCATATTTCTTTTACATTCATAACAGCCTCCGTATAGCTTTCGCAATTGTCGATTTTCTTTAAAAATCACCGTTTGTAACCTGTACATTCTTCGGATATACTCGAATCGTACACAACAAAATTATACCAAACGAGATTCGAAATGATAATATAATAAATATCGGATACCGTCATTCTTATACAATTGTTCATACTTTGAATAGCAAATTGTAAGGTTTACCTTGTAACTCTTTGCCTTTTAATGTATAATGCATCCATAGTAGTAAGCATGGTACCAAATTACTTTTAGAAATACAAAAGGTTTGCTTATGAGTGTTCAGCTGGCAATAATAACATTCTATATGTTTTTTTCTATCGTAATGTTGATATCTTCTACCGCTTTCTTAATACAGAAAAGAAGGTATGGGATATCGGGTTTTTTTGTATTGCTGGCTGTTTGCATTCTGTTTTATCTTTTCGGGTACGTAATGGAGTTAAATAGCAACTCCTTGGAAAAAGCCCTCTTTTGGCATCGGTTTCAGTACATAGGATTCCCCTTTGTCTCCGTCATTTGGCTGTTTTTTACCTTTCAATACATGAATAAGTTCGTATTATTAAACAAATGGAGCAAGCTGGCCTTGCTATTACTCCCCGTAGGCACCTTTGTCCTCCGACACACCAACCGCTACCACGGTTTGCTGTATTCGGGGTTTAGCTTCATTCAAAAAGGTCCTTTTTTCATTTTGGTTTTGGAACGAGGTCCGTTGTATTTTATTCAAATCATCTATAATTCCTTGTATTTCGTTTTAATCTACATCCTATTATTACTCGGTTGGATTCAAGGAGATAAAGATCAAAAAAGATCTTTGTTTTTTATAGGGCTTTTATCCTTCTTTCCGATTATGGGGTTGTTCTTAAACTATTATTTTTCACCGAAAACCGGCTTGGATTATACCGCCCTTTTAATACCCATATCCATTTTCTTGTTCGTTCTTCCGATTAACAAAATCTTGAGCACGGGCAATTCTTCGAGTGAGCCGGTGACCCAATTGCTGGAGATGATTCGGCGAGTAGCCTACCGTAAGGCTTTACAAAGAGCCTTAATTTTCAGCCTGCAAACCGGATGCGATCATGCGGAGCCCACCTTTTTCCAAGACGCGGTCCAATATTTGTCACAAGAGACGGACATGGATTACGTGGCTCTCCATCGAATCGATGATCCGTATACCTGCGTTCCCCTTGCCTGTATCTACAAAGGGAAAATCACAAACAAGACGAACGTTCCGGGTTTTCGAAGAGTTCTTGAACGCCAGCGTTCCTCCGACACCCTCTTGTACTACCGCCGAAACGTACAAAAGATTTTCCCGTACAGCTCCCTTTTAAAGGAAATCAAAGCGCAATGCATGATTCAAATTCCCCTTTTCAATGCCGACGAAACTCCCATCGCCATTGTTACGTACATAGGCCGCTCACCTACGGCCAGCAGCAAAATGGTTCATATGATTACCAAAATTATCGGCAACCGCATTGTTTCGGAAATCGCCCGAATCAAAGCCGACCAAATCATACAGGAAAGCGAAGAAAAATACCGTCTTCTCGTAACCAAGATGAACCAAGGGTTAGCGGTTTTCAAAGAAATCAAGGAAAACCAATATTACCGCTTGGAAGTTATGGATGTGAATCCCGGGTTTGAAAAGCTCATTAATTTATCGAAAAACCAAATCGTCGGGAAGGATTTTTTCGAGATATTCCCGGACATTAAGCCCCTCCTGATGGATGCCTTTGAAAAAAAATCGCTGCGGCTAGAGGTGTATTATAAAGCATGCGACAAATACATCGACGTTTTATTTTACTCCCCGAAAGCCGGCCAAATCGCCGCCATCTGTTCCGATATTACCGATCGTAAAAAAAGAGAAGCGGAAATCATCTATACAAGCAACCATGACCTGGTCACCGGTTTGTACAACCGCAACTACTTCGAAAAAATAAAAAGCGAATTGAAAAAGCCGGAAAACCTGCCCCTCTCTTTGATCGTCGGCGATATTGACGGACTGAAGCTTACCAACGATATCTTCGGTCATGACGAAGGAGACCGATTATTGATTGAATCCTCCCGCATCCTTCTGAGCCACTCGAAGCCCCAAGACATTGTAGCGCGAATCGGCGGAGACGAGTTTATCATCGTTCTTTTTAACACCGGTTACGAAGAAGCGAAAGAAATCTGCAACCGCATTTACGGCGACTTTAGCCAAGCGGACAAGGATAAAGAAAAAGTCGTGATCCGTCCGAATATTTCTTTAGGCTGCTCCACGATTAACAGCATGGACGAATCCATCGGCACGGCATATCGGAACGCGGAAGCCGATATGTATCGCCAAAAATTCAGTAACAAGAAGAAGAACCTTGCAAAATTAATGTCCAACATTAAGAGCATCATGTTTGAACGCACCTTGGAAACCCAAGAGCATATCGATCGGCTTTTAGGGTTAGGCCGAAGATTGGGCAAAGCCTTGAATTTGTTTGAAGAAGACCTTCAAGACCTGGAATTGGTGTGTATGTTCCACGATATCGGCAAGATGAAAATCGACAAAAATATTCTGTCCAAAACGGAGCCTTTGACGGACCTGGAGCTGGCGGAGCTGCGCAAATATCCGGAAACCGGCTACCGTATCGCCTTGGCGACCCCCGAGCTTTTCCCCGTAGCCGACTATATCTTATGCATTCATGAATATTGGGACGGAACGGGCTATCCGAGATGCTTGTCCGGTCAAAACATTCCTTTCTTGTCCCGCGTATTCGCCGTGATAAACGCTTACGATGCCATGACCCACGACCGTCCCTACCGAAAAGCGTTGACCCACGAAGAAGCCTTGGAGCAAATCCGTCTTCAAAAAGGTACCCGCTACGATCCCTGCATTGTGGATGCTTTCCTTGGAATGTTCCAAACCACCGCAATCGAATAATACAACTTTCTTGTCGAAAAAGATAATTGTTTCGGTTGACTTTTCTTTTTCTCAATCATATAATAGCTTAAAATTTATTTTGACGCACGAATTTTACATATGTAAAAGACTGTGACGGGGACTAGTAAATCCGCTTACTCCTGACAGAGAGCCGCCGGACGGTGAAAGGCGGCGGGTAAAACGATTGAATCTCACCCCTGAGTCTCCGGCTGAAATCCCCCGAGGAGAGTATGCTCGGACGGTTGTCACCGTTATTTAAGACTAGGTTATGGTTGTAACCGAAGACGAGTGAAAGATATGTTTATATCTTTAAATAGAGTGGTACCGCGAAAGTAAAGGCCTTTCGTCTCTATAATTGGATAGGGATGAAAGGCTTTTTTAATTCCCCGAATATATCAACTTTAGGAGGATGAGTATGAAACGAATACTAATTTTTGACACGACATTAAGAGACGGCGAGCAGGTGCCGGGAGCCAAATTGGATCTTCCCCGGAAGATCAAGATTGCCAAGCAGCTCGAAGCCCTTAATGTGGACTACATCGAAGCCGGATTCCCTGCATCTTCCAAAGGGGATTTTGATGCAGTGAAAAACGTTGCACTGGCCATCGGCGAAAACGGCCCCGTGGTCACTGCTTTGGCACGAGCCAATAAAAACGATATCGACGCCGTTTACAACAGCGTGAAATATGCAAAAAAACCCATGATCCATATGGTTTTAGGAACATCCGATATTCACGTAGAGAAAAAGTTTGCAAAATCCAAAGAGGAAATATTGAACTTGGGCGTAGAGGCGGTAAAATACGCGAAAACGTTGCTGCCGGACGTTCAATACTCTACGGAGGATGCATCCCGTTCGGACTTCGAGTATTTGTGGCAAACCGTAGAGGCCGTGGTGAAGGCCGGCGCTACCATTGTCAACATACCGGATACGGTGGGATATGCGGTTCCCGAAGAATTCGGAGAAATGATCCGTAAAATCCACGACCGGCTGATGAATTTGAACGACAAGGTGATTTTGAGCGTCCACTGCCACAACGATACCGGCTTGGCTGTAGCCAATACGTTGGCGGCCATTAAAAACGGAGCCACCAAAGTGGAGTGTACCGTCAACGGAATCGGCGAAAGAGCCGGAAACGCCGCCTTGGAAGAAGTGGTCATGGGAATCAAGGTTCGCCAAAACTATTACGACGCCTATACCTGTGTCAATACCCGTGAAATCAAGAAAACATCCCGATTGGTCAGCAACCTGATGGGCTTGGACGTTCAAGTAAACAAGGCCATCACCGGAGATAACGCCTTTGCCCATTCCTCCGGAATTCATCAGGACGGGTTGTTGAAATCCAGAGACGTTTATGAAATCATTCGCCCGGAAGACGTGGGCGTGGAAGACATGGAATTGGTGCTGACGGCTCGTTCGGGACGCCACGCGGTGAGAAACGCGTTGGAAAAGATGGGCTTCGACTCCATATCCGACGAAACCTTCGCCCGAATCCACGAAAAGTTTTTGGAATTGGCGGACAAAAAGAAAGAAGTCTACTACCACGATTTGTACTATTTGATGGAAAAGGACTTCATTCAAGAATTCCATCTGCTCCAGGAAAACGGCAAAACCGTGGACTTGTATGAGTTCGTCGATTTTCAGGTTATAAGCAACAACATTTATCCTTCCGCTACGGTTACATTGAAGAAAGGAAAAGACACCTTTACCGAAAGCACCGTAGGAGACGGTCCTATCGACGCCATGTACACCGCGTTGAAGAAGATCGTGGGAATGGATTTGCTCCTCACGGAATACAAGATCAACAGCATCTCCCAAGGGAAGGAAGCGTTAGGAAGGGCCTCCATACGTGTGCAGCACGAGGGAAAGAGCTATACCGCAAGAGCTGTGGACACCGACATTATCAAGGCCAGCGCCGTAGCGTACATCAATGTAATCAACAAAATTCTGCTGGAGCAAGCCCAGCTCAGCAACGGGAACGGTCACAACGGACATTAATAAATAAGAAGCATAAAAAGGCGGGCCTTTGAGGGTGCGTCTTAGGGATTTTCAATCCCGGAAATTATCGGCATAGTTTGGTATCTATTTACCGGCTATGCCGATTTTTCATTCTTGGTGGATGTGGAAGCCGGCGGCTCAAACTCGCCAATGCAATTCCATACAATTTTGATACACTGTACCCGCCTGCCATCAATGCGCTCTGCTTTGTACACATAGATTTTTTCAACAAACTCACGGATTATTTCCGCTGTGAGTTCCTTTATGTCGGTGTACTTTCTTACTAGAGATAGAAGCCGTCAACATTGAGAGCACTTTCATTTTCCTCTGTCATAATGGATTGTAGTTCGGCTACTCTGTTTTCAAGGGTATGCTGTTCAGCTTCATAGTTTGCGCTCATCTTGGCGAATCGCTCGTCGGATATCTTGCCCTCGATATTATCTTCATAAAGCTTTTGTATAATTTCATCCAACTTTTTGATACGAGCCTGTGACTGTTCCAATTCTCGTTTGCAATCACGCAAACTTTTATCAAGCTCTGTCCTTGTCTTCTTGGTTACTAATTCCACAAATTCTTGCTCATAATTTCTAGCAAAAGCTGTTACCTTACGAATACCGTCAAGAAGTAATTCCTCTACCACCACATTGCGTATCTGGTGAGAACTACAGCCACCTTTTATCTTGCGATAGGTAGCACAAACAAAATACTCCTTTTCATGTTCCCAACCGCGCCCACGCACTTGATACAGCTTGTTCCCGCAATCTGCACAGAACATCAT
>JAAYHZ010000374.1 GCA_012744235.1 Clostridiaceae bacterium | reverse complement strand
TTGTGTGATTAAACGGAAGCGGGAAAACCACTTTTGTGATACTGCTTTGTCGATTGTATGATCCTACCGAAGGTGAAATCTTGCTGGACGGGGTCAATATCAAGAACTACAGATATGAGGAGTATAAGGCACTTTTCTCGATCATCTTTCAGGATTTTAAGCTTTTCGCCTATCCGTTGGCTCAAAACATCGCGTGCAGTATGAGCTATTCGGCAGAGCGTGTCCATGAATGCTTGGATAAAGCGGGATTCGGCAACAGGCTTGCCGCAATGAATAACGGCATCGAAACCTGTTTTTATAAAGACTTCGACCGGGACGGCGTTGAAATTTCGGGAGGGGAAGCACAAAAAATAGCATTCGCAAGATCTTTATACAAGGACGCTCCCATATTGATTTTTGACGAGCCTACCGCCGCCCTCGACCCCATTGCGGAATACGAATTCTATTTGCATCTGAATGATACGGTCGGCGATAAAATGGCCATTTACATATCTCACCGTATGGCTTCATGCAGATTTTGCGATCATATCATTGTATTTAACGACGGTGAAATCGTCCAAAAAGGCAACCACGAATCCCTTTTGAGAGACGAAAGCGGTAAATATTTTGAGCTTTGGAACGCGCAGGCGCAATATTATGTTTAATATAAAAAACATACGGAACAAATGATGTCTTTAAAAGAACGGCCAAGAGTACCGTACTCTTGGCCGTAGTCGTAAAATGCTCTTTGCAGCAAGATTTAAGCTTTTTTTGCTTTCGTTTTAACAAGCAGAACCAGAACAACGCTGACAAGGGCACAGCCTGCGGCAATGATAAAGGCAGGGGTCATTAAAGAGATGTCCTGAGCCGCTACGTTTTTATAATGTCCGGCAATATAGGATGAAACGACGGCACCGAGTCCGAATCCGGTCAATACCATTCCGTAATTGGTAGCCATGTGGGTAGGTCCGAAAAGCACGGCTGTCAGGGTAGGGTAATTGCTCAAAAAACCGCCGTAGAAGAATCCGATCAATCCGATCAGGACGTATATAAAATAGCCGTTGGCATTGTTGACTAATATGGAGAGAACTCCGGAGCCGATGAGAAGAACCAAAATGGTTTTCTTCGGACCCAGTTTGTCGGCGACAACACCCCAAGTCAAGCGGCCGAAGGAATTGCACATGGATATGACCAAAACACCGATGGTCGCCGTTTCGCCCAAGCCTTTGGCAACGGCAATGGGTTTGGCAAATCCGATCATCATCAACCCTCCCATACAAGCCAATGCCATGGAGATCGTGATCAAATAGAAACGGGCATCTTTCAATACTTGACCGGGAGACATGTTGTTGGGGTCATTAGCAAGAGCCGATTCTTTTTTGCTTTGCTCGCTATTTTCCGGCGGGTTTTTAAGAACAAGTCCCCCCAATGTGCAAACAACGAAAAAGATACCGCTTAGTACCGCAAATGTTTTCAGTTCGCCTACACCTTGGCCGCCGAAGTTTTTAATCAAGCGTTCAACGATGGGCGTGAAAACAACACCGCCAAAACCTAAGGCGGAAACAATCAAGCCTGTGACCAAACCTTTCTTTTCAGGATACCATTTTTGAGCGCATGCGATGGTGGTGGAATATGTAAAGCCCATGCCGACACCACCCATAAGCCCGTAGCCTAACCATAAAATCCAGTAGGCGGACGGTGTGGTAAAGGATGCGAGCAAAAAGCCTGCACTTAAAATAATACCGCCTATAATCACGATGACACGGACGGAAAATTTCGCCGCAAGCTTTCCTCCTATAACGCTTCCTACGGTAAGCGTGGCTAACAACAGTGAAAAGGCAAGACCGGCAGCGGCATTGTCGCCGTTAAATATGCTGATTGCAATACCGGTCTGAAAGACACTCCAAATGTACGCCACACCGAGGCAAAGCTGGATGGCTATGGATGCTACGATGGGTATGATTCGTTGATACGTCTTCATATGATCCTCCTAATAAATATGTAAAAGGGCTGTTTAAGCATATTAGATGCTATAGTAAAGGAGACTTGGCCTTTCGTCAATAGTAAAATGTTTTATTTTACGAACAATTTTTGCATAAATATGCTTTTTTCTATGTATATTGTTTAGCCGGAGCTTTCATACGTCTTTCTTTATTGTTTCCATCATGCATAGTTCCGACGGATACTGCAAAAAATATGCATGATTACATTGATGAGGAGATGACATTATGCATTTTTGTTTACCGGCTACCGGCATACGAATTTGGCTTAACACCGATCCGCACGTGAATAATTCCATATTGGAAGGAGTAATCAATAATATTCGTTATTACATGAACAGAAGCAAAGACGAAATTATCGAAAGGCAATTGGAATTGGACGAAGAATGGGATATTGAACGGGTCGTTGAAACCGGTGCGGGAGCATTGACGGTTCTCGGAGCCCTTATGACTTGGATTACCGAAAACAAAGGGTGGGCGATTTTGATGGGAATAAGCGGTGCTCTTTTGCTGCAGCATGCACTCCATGGCCGGACTCCCGTATTGTCTTGTATTCGTAAAAACGGTATTCGAACACAAACGGAGATCATGGCGGAAAAAACGCTTTTGGAAGTACTGAAGGAAGATCCCCAATTATTAACCGAGGAAAGAATCCGCGAAATCGTAAGAAGCGTAATATAAATATATGGATTTTGATAAGGGCCAAAAAAAGGCCCTTTTTTTGTACAAGGCTTCTTTAACAAAATTGTAAAACAAGCGACTTGTCCAAGATTGCCGTATAAGGTATAATAAACCCATGTGGGTAAATTAGGTAACGGATATTAAAAGGCGGCATGCAAACGACGGATCCTAAAACCGATGGGGGGAAATTCGGGAAGTCGATAGGGTCATGCGTTTCCCACATTTTTTGAATCGGAGCAAATATTCTATTCTTTTGTTTCATTGGAACTGAATAGGTTTGTGTCCGAAGTTTTTTATTTATCTTAATGGAGGGAAATATGAAAAGGGTAAAAAAGGGGATTTTGTACATATCTATTATCATGCTTATGTTTTCCATGATCATTACGGAGCCTGTTCCGGTTCATGCCTATATAAACGTGCCGAGTACGGTCCGAGTAGGCATCTATTATGTGAACTCCTACCAAAACACAACCGTAACAAGCTTTACCGCATCGGCGTCAGGGGGAATTAATGTAGGCGTGAATATCAGCGGCAGTTATTATCCTCTGTACGAGCATTACGGATCCGATAACTTAAGCGTATTCTTGGATTCACCCGGAAGCAAATACTTTGTGCGCATCGGAGGAGTCTATTCCGATCGCAATTCGGCGGTTTCCGTTTTAAATATATGCAAAGCCAACGGTCTGCCTGCGTACCTGGTGTTCGACAACAACTGGCAGGTTTGGGCCGGTTGCTTTAACGACGCGGCTTCCGCAAGCAATGCCGCAACCGGCACATATGCTTCGAAAACGGGAGGCCAGCCCGTAACCGTTGTTACGTCACCGGTGAGAGACTTAAGAGTTACCCGATCCGACGGAACCGTGGTAGCGGTGTTGGTGAATTGCTCCGGCAACTTCCGAATCAATCCTAACAATTCCTACGACGTCGTTCGAATCAACGGAAAAGGCTATCGCGGCTACATCGACTGCTTCCGCTATTCCGACTCCCATATTACCGTGGTAAACGTTGTGGATTTCGAGGAGTATTTATACGGGGTGGTTCCTAATGAAATCGAAGGGGCTTCTCATCCGGAGGCTTTAAAGGCTCAAGCGGTGGCCGCAAGAACCTATTCGATCACCCAATTGGGCAAGCATATGAAATACGGATTCGATTTGTGCAACTCCGAATGCTGCCAAGTGTATAAAGGGTACGACAGCGAATATCCGACCACCAATGTTGCCGTTGATCAAACAAGAGGGGAGGTTGTTACCTTCCTAGGCGAGCCGGCCACCATCTACTATTTCGCATCAAGCGGCGGTATGACGGAAAATTCGGAAAATGTCTGGTATTCGCAGGTTCCATACTTAAGAGCCGTGGAAGATCCTTACGAATCTCCTTCTTATGCGTACTCGAATTGGAGCTATGAATACACTCCGCAGCAGATTAAGCAAATGCTAATCGATAAAGGCTACAATATCGGTGATATTCTTAATATCGAAATATCCCAAGTGACCGAATCCGGCCGCGCATTGGAATTAATCGTTACGGGAACCCAAGGAAAGGCGATTTTCACCAAGGAAAAGACCAGACTAATGACGTCGCCTTCGCTGCCGAGCCAAAAGTTTTACATAGCCAACGACGCGGTATTGACGGTACAAAACGGGGAACACCAGATTTTATCCATTGATCCCGGGTCCGTCCGTATACAAACCTCTTTAACAAGCTATACTACAATTGATGCAAGAACGGCGGGCTTGACCGTTGCGGGAGCAAATTTGACTTTGGAATACGTGCATTTTAACGGCAGTCCTTCTACGTATATCTTTATCGGAAAAGGAAAGGGACACGGTATCGGTATGAGCCAAGTAGGGGCAAAAGGATTGGCGGAAAACGGATATACCTACAGACAAATCCTTACCCACTACTTCCAAGGTACCGAGATCCAAGCCTTGTCATAAAGGCGGTAGGTAAAAAACAATATCATGAAAAAAAGCGATTTTTATTACGACTTGCCGGAAGAGTACATTGCTCAAAAACCGGTTACACCGAGAGATCATTCGAAGCTTTTGATCTACGACAGAAAAAACGACACGATACAACACAAACGGTTTTATGAAATCATCGACTATTTGGAAGAAGGAGACTGTCTGGTCTTAAACGATACCAAGGTCATACCGGCTCGTTTGTTCGGAGAGAAAAAGGACACCGGAGCCAAAATCGAGTTTGTGCTATTAAAAGAAATCGAAACGAAAAAGTGGGAAGTCATGCTTCGACCGGGCCGAAAAGCAAAAATCGGAAGCCGATTCGTTTTCGGAAACGGGCTTTTGGAAGCGGAAATTACGGACATTGTTGAAGGGGGCAACCGTATTGTATCCTTTGAATGCGAAGGCCTGATGGAAAACGTTTTGGAGAAGATCGGACAGATGCCTTTGCCTCCCTACATTAAAAGCAAGCTTGAGGACACCGAACGATACCAAACGGTTTATGCGAAATACGCAGGCTCTGCGGCGGCTCCTACTGCAGGGCTGCATTTTACGGAAGAGCTTTTGGAAAAGATTCAAAAAAAGGGTATAAGCATTGTTTATCTTACTCTTCATGTGGGATTAGGAACGTTTCGGCCGGTGAAGACGGAGAACATTGAAGACCATAAAATGCATACGGAACGGTTCACCATCGGTAAGAACACCTGCGATGTCATTAATCGAACGAAAACGGAAAAGAAGCATGTGATATGCGTAGGCACTACTTGCTGCAGGGTATTGGAATCCGTGGCCGATGAAAACGGACATGTTCGTCCCGTAACCGGGGAGACCGACATTTTCATCTACCCCGGCTACAGGTTTAAAGCGGTGGACCGATTGGTAACGAATTTTCATTTGCCGGAATCCACTCTTTTAATGCTGGTCAGCGCATTTGCGGGAAAAGAAAACATCATGACTTGCTACAAAGAAGCCATTGAGAAAAACTACCGATTTTTCAGCTTCGGTGACGCCATGTTTATTCTGTAAGGAAGTGTTTTTCTAAAAAAAGTATCCTCATAGAAGAAGGGGTACTTTTTCTTTGGACAAGAAAGGCTTTCCGGTGTATAAATATAAAAGACGAGAACGACAGATCAATATTAGAAAAGGGAAGATTTATGACGGTAACGTATGAATTGATAAAAGTATGTAAACAAACCGGTGCAAGGCTGGGTGTTGTGCACACGCCCCACGGAAGCTTTGAAACCCCGGCTTTTATGCCGGTAGGCACCCAAGGGACGGTGAAGGGGATATCTCCCGAGGAGCTAAAAGAAGTCGGAGCGGGCATTATTTTAAGCAACACCTATCATTTGTACCTGCGGCCGGGACACCGGTTAATCCAATCGGCGGGAGGACTCCACCGGTTTATGGCTTGGGACCGCCCCATATTGACGGACAGCGGCGGATTTCAAGTGTTCAGCTTGGCCGAAAGAAAAGACATCACCGAAGACGGCGTTACGTTCCGGTCCCATATCGACGGATCAAAGCACTTTATATCTCCCGAGCTTTCCATCGAGATCCAAAATGCATTGGGATCCGACATCATGATGGCTTTTGACGAATGCGTAGCGTACCCGGTGGAATACGAATACGCGAAAGAGGCTATGGAAAGGACTACCCGTTGGGCGGAACGATGCAAAAAAGCTCATAAAAACACGGAAAAGCAAGCTCTATTCGGGATCGTCCAAGGAAGCATGTTCGAAGACCTGAGGCTTCAAAGTGCAAAAGATTTAATTGAAATGGACTTTCCCGGCTATGCCATTGGCGGTTTGAGCGTAGGGGAACCGAAGCCGGAAATGTATCGGATATTGGAGTGCTTAAATCCGGTCATGCCGAAGAATAAGCCTCGGTATTTAATGGGCGTGGGAAGCCCGGATTGCTTGATCGAAGGCTCCATTCGAGGGGTGGATATGTTCGATTGCGTTTTGCCCACACGAATCGGAAGAAACGGCACCATTATGACGTCAAAAGGCCGAATTATCATTCGGGACGCCAAGTATGCGGAAGATTTTACAAAACCTGACCCGGACTGCGACTGTTATGTATGCCGTACCTTTACACGAGCCTATATCCGCCATTTATTAAAGGCTAATGAAATATTGGGATTAAGGCTTACGACGTATCACAATATTTATTTCCTTCTTAACTTGATGAAGTCCGTCAGACAAGCTATAATAGACGACAGACTAGGTGATTTTCGAAACGAATTTTTCAAATCCTACGGGTATGAATAGTAAATAGTTAAAATTGGAGGTACAAAATTTATGAATTGGTTTTTAACCAGGGTGTATGCGGAAACGGCAGGCACGGCACCTGTTGAAGAAGTAAGTATGGGAAGTTATTTATTATCGATGCTGCTGCCGGTAGCCATCATTATCGGCCTTATGTATCTTATGGTATTTCGTCCCCAGAAGAAAAAAGAAAATGCTTTGAGGGATATGATTAACAACCTGAAGGTGGGAGATGAAATAACCACCATCGGCGGTATTGTAGGCAAAGTCGTAGCGATCAAAGACGAAGAAGTAACCATTGAATCGTCCATTGAAAGAACCAAAATCCAAATGAACAAATACGCCATCAAAGACGTAAAGCAATACGAAAAAGCTTAAAAACGTACAATAAAAAGAAGAACATTGGAAAAGAGAAAACCGGCTTACGCCGGTTTTTTGGCATTTGTTTTTCCTATGAAGGTACGGTTTCTTTTTGCCCTTTTATGGTCCATTCGGTTAATGCATAAAATTCCGCCTATGGTTCCCGCCGCAGCGCCGATGACCAAAAGAAACAGGGTATTGTAGCCCACGGAAAAATCCTTATTCATTACGGAGCTTATGATATAGAGGATGATGATATAGAGCAGGCCGCACCAACAGCCGACGGAGGCTTTTTTCTGTCGGCTGAACAAAACGGCGGCATAGCCCGCTATGGGAACACTGATAATCAATCCGACCAATGTTGCAGGATACGTGTATTTGTTCGGAGACTCGAAGGTGGACATCAGGATGGAAAAGCCGGCATACAAAATGACAATGGCCGTGATTCCGGCTAAAAGCCCTTTCAATATCGCTACCAGACCGCTTGTAAATTTATTCATACAATCCCTCTTGTTCTTTCATTGTTATTAATACTTATGGCATGGCAAAAGGATTTATGACTTGTCTTTTTGAGGAAATCGTTTTGTACGGCGGGAAATTTGAGTATAATAATGGTAACGAATGAGAATGAGAGGGATCCGTATGAATAAATATATTCTATCGCTGGACCAAGGAACCACCGCTTGCCGGTCGGTGATTTTTGACTTAAACGGCCGATTCGTTGCCATCTCCAAACAGCAATTCAGGCAGATCTATCCGAAACCCGGGTGGGTGGAACACGACCCGATGGAGATATTGGAAACCCAACTGGAAACCGTAAGAGAAGCGGTAAAATCGGCAGGTATCGAATTTGATCAAATAATGTCCATCGGAATCACCAACCAAAGGGAAACGACGATCGTATGGGACAAGGATACGGGAAAACCCGTATACAACGCCATTGTATGGCAGTGCAGGCGAACCGCCGACATCTGCCGGCAAATGCTGGCATCCGGTATGGAAGAATATATCCGAAACAATACCGGGTTGGTGATCGATGCCTATTTCAGCGCCACCAAGCTTAAATGGATCTTGGATAACGTACCGGGAGCAAGAGAAAAAGCTCTTTCGGGAAAGCTTTTATTCGGTACGGTGGATACTTGGCTTTTATGGAACTTATCTTCCGGTAAATGCCACATGACCGATTATTCCAACGCTTCGAGAACCATGATGTACAACATCAAGAAGCTGCAATGGGACAAGGACATATTAAAAGAATTGGACATTCCGGAAAGCATGCTGCCCTCCGTTCACCCCTCTTCTTACGCTTACGGCAGTACGAAAAAAGAGCTATTCGGCGTATTCATACCCATAGGAGGCATAGCGGGAGACCAGCAGGCCGCTTTGTTCGGACAAACCTGTTTTTGCGAGGGAGAGATCAAAAACACTTACGGTACCGGCTGCTTTATTCTCATGAATACCGGTAAAAAACCGGTGGTCTCTCAAAACGGTTTAATTACGACTCTTTGCGCTACCGACGGAGAAATCCAATACGCATTGGAAGGAAGCATCTTTACCGCGGGATCGGTAATCAAATGGCTTCGAGACCGGTTAGGCATTATATCAACCGCCGAGGAAAGTGAAAAAATGGCGAAGGAAGTAAAGGATACTAACGGCGTCGTGTTTGTACCGGCTTTCGTGGGCTTGGGTACCCCGTATTGGGATATGGGAGCAAGAGGAACCATCGTAGGCATTACGGATGGCGTTAACAAAAACCATATCGTAAGAGCCGCATTGGAGTCCATTGCATGGCAGTCCGTGGATGTGATCCGATTGATGGAGAAGGAGGCAGGCGTTCAAATCCCCAAATTGAGAGTGGACGGCGGGGCCAGCGCCTATGATTTTCTTATGCAGTTCCAAGCGGACACGGCTTCCGTAACCGTGGAACGACCCCTTATACGGGAAACCACCGCTTTAGGAGCGGCATACCTGGCAGGATTAAGTGCGGGAGCATACGATAAAGACAAGATTTGCACCGCTTGGGAAGCGGATGCCGTATTTACGCCGAAAAGATCCCGTTTGGAGGTCGAACGGGAATATGTACAATGGAAAAAAGCCGTATCAAGGGCAACGGGGTGGTGTTAAAGCTTGAAAAAATTAATAATAAAGACCTTCTTGGTCCTTCTCATGACGGTATCCGGTATTGTTGCGATTCTTCTTTTGACGCTCCGGCTTTACGCTTACAACGTATCTTGGTATACGAGCCGTATGGACAAGCTGGGTGTCAGCTTGGAGACGGGTATGAGCATAGAAGACATTGAGAGGATTAATGTAAAGCTTACGGACTATTTAAAAGGAAAAGCCGACGATATTCGCATAACGGCAAAGGTATACGGGGTCGAAAGAGAAGTATTCAATGAAAAAGAAAAGGCGCATATGGTTGACGTACGTAAGCTTTTTGACCTGGTACGCATCCTGACTCCCTTATCCATCGTTCTTTTTGTATTATCCGCCTTTGCTTTGGCAAAGGGATACGGCAAAAAGCTGTTTTACAAAGGGTTTCTTTTCATCGGCATTGTACCTTTTGCATTAATGGTTGTTCCGGTTATAGCCGCCTTCATTGACTTTCACGGCGTGTTTACGATTTTCCATGAGATTTTCTTTACCAACGAGTTGTGGATATTGGACCCGAGAACCGATATTTTAATTCAAATGATGCCCCAACCCTTTTTTGAAAGCACCGCACTTGCTTGGGGGATATCGGCGGGATTTTTCTTCATCCTCTTTGCCGTTGTCGGGATTACGGGGCTTTTGAAGTTAAAAGGGAAAAAGAAAAACATCCGATAACGGGAGGTCCGGAAGGAGAAAGCAAAGTTCATGTACAAACCCTTTCCTCTCTGTGCTATAATGAGAGATGATGGTCTTCTTGATATCAATGGGTGATAGGAGTGAAACCGTATGTATTATTTGGGTATTGATGTAGGAGGTATGTCCGTCAAGGTCGGTATCGTCGACGAGAAGGGCAACATTTTATTGAAAGACAAGTTCGAGACCGGAAGAGATCGAAGCTATGAAGAAATCATTCGGGATATTGGCGAGTTTTCCGTAAAGATGATTGAAAAGTCCGGAGTCGGCATGGAAAACATTAAAAGCGTCGGTATCGGTATTCCCGGAACGCCGGACTGTAAAAACGGCCTGTTGGTTTATGCCAACAACTTAAGTTTTCGTAATGCCCCCTTCCGCGCAGACTTGAAGAAATACTTCGACTGCCCCATATACATTGACAACGACGCCAACGTAGCGGCGTTAGCGGAAGCCGTTGCGGGGGTTTGTAAGGGTGTTTCCGTTTCCATGACCATAACCTTAGGAACCGGTATCGGAAGCGGTTTGGTTATCGACGGTAAGATCTTTGGCGGCTTTAACTACGCGGCCCCTGAGATCGGCCACATGGTCATCGTTCAGGACGGATACCCTTGTACCTGCGGTCGATACGGCTGTTGGGAAGCGTACGCTTCGGCGACCGGCTTGATTCGTATGACGAGAGAATACGCACAAAGATTCCCGGATTCCGAAATCCACCGCATTTGCGGCGGAGATTTATCAAAGGTAGACGCTCGTACGGCTTTCAAGGCGAAAAGAGCGGGAGATTTTGCGGCCAAGCTGGTTATTCAAGACTTTACAAAGTATTTGGCTACCGGAATCGTAAACTTAATCAACCTTTTCCAACCGGAAGTGTTGGCCGTAGGAGGCGGTCTTTCTCATGAGGGAGACTATTTAATGGACGATGTGAAGAAGATTGTGTACAGTGAAATTTACAGCAAGGACCCTGTACCTCAATGCCGAATTGAGTACGCGAAGATGGGAAATGACGCCGGTATTGTCGGTGCGGCATTCCTCGGACTCTAAAAACGTGGTAAAATAAATATCAATAAAATATAAGCATAACAAACGGAGGTAATTTATGTCCATAAAGTTACTGGGAAATCCAAAGGTTTTACCGCCGCTGGACCCGAATTTCAAACCTGTGATTTTAGAAAAAATCGCCTATGAAAAGCTGGTGAAAGAAAGCGGAAAAGAAGCCGTTTTAAAGATCGCCGTTGAAAGAAGCGGCGGAATGATTTCGGTAAAGGAAATCACCGTATTTGCAGATGACGCCCAATATGCCGATTTCTCCTGTTTCTATGCCGAACGCTACGTAAAAACACTCCTGTGGGTTATGGGAGGTTTTAAAGTATATTTGTCCGGCCCGAGATATATATGCGATTATGTGAAGAAAGCCTTTGTTTTAGGCGGGTTGAGAGATTTTGACGTTAAAACCATGAGCCGCATCTACGAAAAACCTTTTGAGGTTGTTGTAGTGGAAGACAAAGATTTTCCGGAAGCAAAGGAACAATCCATCCCGGTAGGAAGACACTTGAACGGATGCCGTATCGGGTTTGATGCCGGCGGAAGCGATCGTAAGGTATCCGCCGTAATCGATGGGGAAGCGGTTTACAGTGAAGAAGTCATTTGGTACCCGAAAATACAGTCGGATCCGGATTACCATTTCAATGAAATCGTCAGCGCTTTTAAAGCCGCCGCCGCTCATATGCCCCGCGTAGACGGTATCGGAGTCAGTGCAGCCGGCGTGTATGTAAACAACAGAGCCATGATCGCATCCTTGTTTATTAAAGTGCCGGATGATTTGTTCGAAAAGAAGGTAAAGGATATCTTCTTAAGAGCTGCGAAGGAAATCGGAGATGTGCCCATTGAAGTGGCCAACGACGGCGACGTTACCGCCTTAGCCGGAGCCATGAGCTTGGAGGACGACTGTGTTCTGGGTATTGCCATGGGTACCAGCGAAGCCGGCGGATATGTAAACGAACAAGGCTCGTTAACCGGCTGGCTGAACGAATTGGCCTTCGTTCCCGTGGACTTTTGCCAAGACGCTGCCGTTGACGAATGGTCCGGCGATTTCGGTTGCGGAGTGAAATATTTCTCCCAAGACGGAGTCATTAAATTGGCTCCCGCAGCGAATATTAAGCTGGACGAAAGCTTAAGCCCGGCGGAAAAGCTGAAGATTGTTCAAGAAGAGCTGGCAAAAGGAAACAAGGAAGCCGAAAAAATCTTCGAAAGCATCGGCGTATATTTAGGATATGCCGTGGCATATTACGCGGAATTCTACAAAATAAAGCACGTTCTGGTGTTAGGAAGAGTCACCTCCGGAAAAGGCGGAGATTTGATTATCTCCAATGCAAAGAAAGTGTTGGAATTGGAATTCCCCGAGCTAGCAAGCAAAATGGAACTGCAATTGCCGGATGAAAAATCCAGAAGAGTAGGACAATCCATTGCGGCCGCAAGCTTGCCGAACATTGAATAAATATGGGAAACCATATTCGAATTTTCGATAAAGGAAGTGTGAAACAAGATGAAGCTATATAACGAAAGTGCGGAATTTTTTGTACCGGACGGGAAAAGCGTAGAAGAAGCATTGAAGAGAACTACCCATATGGGGATTTCCGCTCATCAAGACGACATTGAAATCATGGCGTATGACGGAATATTGGAATGCTTCGGAAAAGACGACAAATGGTTTTTCGGAGTCGTGGTAACCAACGGAGCCGGAAGCCCGAGAGCCGACTTGTATGAAAAATACACCGACGAAGACATGATCATTGTCAGAAAGAAGGAGCAAAAAAAGGCCGCCTTCATAGGCGAATATTCCGGAGTAGCCCTTTTGGACTACACCAGCTCCCAAGTCAAGGACGCGAATAACGAAAAGCCGGTAGACGAATTGGAAGCACTGCTTCGCAAGGCCGCTCCGAAGGTTGTTTATACCCATAACTTGGCGGACAAACACGATACCCATGTAGGGGTAACCTTAAAGGTTATCAAAGCCATTCGCCGACTGCCTAAAGAATTAAGGCCGGAAAAGCTGTACGGCTGCGAAGTGTGGAGAAATTTAGACTGGATGTTGGATGAAGACAAGGTTTCATTCAATGTCAGCGGCCATCCGAATATTGCCTCCGCTTTAGTGGAAATACACGATTCCCAAGTATGCGGCGGAAAACGGTACGATTTGGCTACCATGGGCAGAAGAAAAGCTCATGCCACCTATGCCGCTTCTCACGGAACCGACGATGCCGAATACTTGATCTTCGGTATGGATTTGACCCCGTTGATTCAAGACGATTCCTTGGATGTTCTTGAGTATGTCCAAAGCTACATCAACCGCTTTGCAAACGATGTGGCAAGCAAGATAAAGAAAATGTCATGACCAATATTAAGCTCGTTATAGCCTATGACGGGACGAATTATCACGGATGGCAGAGCCAGGCCAATGCAGTTACCGTGCAGGACACCTTGGTCTCTGCCATTTATCGTGGAATAGGGGAAAAGCCGATATTGATCGGAAGCGGCCGAACGGATGCCGGTGTCCATGCCATAGCGCAAGTAGCCAACTTTCACTCCGAGTCCGATGTACCGCCGGATAAAATGAAATACGTTATCAATGCCTATTTGCCCAACGATATTCATGTTATGGATTCGTCCCAAGTCCCCGACGATTTTCATGCCCAATTCAGTGCGGTAAGAAAAGAATATATGTACAAGATTCTCAATGCTCCCGATCCTTCGGTGTTTCATACCAATTACGCGTATTGGGTAGGCCGAAGGCTGTCCTTTGAAGATATGGCTTGTGCCTGCAAGGACTTTTTAGGAGAGCATGATTTTTCGGCGTTTTGCGCCACGGGAAGCAAGGTTACGGATTTCACCCGCCGAATTTTTCGTTCGGAGCTTGAAAAGGACGGGGATTTTATTATCTATACCGTCCAAGGAAGCGGCTTTTTGTACAACATGGTTCGTATTATCATAGGGACATTAATTGAAATCGGGATGGGGAAAATACCGAAGGACGCCATACCCTCTATTATTAAAGGTAAAGACCGAAGAAAAGCCGGACGAACGGCACCTCCTCAAGGATTGTACTTGAAAAACGTATATTATGAATAATAAATTGGGATGACGCACGATTAAACAAGAGAATACGAGAACTATTCTTTAAAAAACGAAGTATTCGGAAGGTAAATTAAATTTTTAAAAATATACCCTTGACACGGAATAATCCATATATTAAAATACATGAGTGTCCTCGGGCGGGGAGACTAAAATTGATAAGACACCTTGAAGGAGGTTAGATATATGAAGTCCTACATGGCAAAAGCAGAAAACATCGAACGCAAGTGGTACGTCATCGATGCGGAAGGCAAGGTATTAGGTAGATTGGCTTCGGAAGTCGCTCGAATTTTAATCGGTAAACATAAACCTGAATATACTCCTCATGTAGATACCGGTGATTATGTCATCGTTATCAATGCGGACAAGATCCAATTGACCGGCAAGAAGTGGGATCAAAAGACCCATAACTATTTTACGGGGTATGTTGGCGGTTATAAAGAAGTGTCCTACAAGCACTTACTGCAAAAAAATCCCGTTAAGATTATCGAACTTGCCGTAAAAGGCATGCTTCCTAAAAACGCTTTGGGAAGAAAAATGTATAAGAAGCTGAAGGTTTATGCAGGAAATGAGCATCCTCATCAAGCCCAACAACCTCAACCTTGGGAAATATGAGAAAGGAGGAGTAGCATAAATGGCTAGTGTACAATATTACGGAACCGGAAGAAGAAAAAAATCGGTAGCACGTGTAAGATTGGTACCGGGAGAAGGAAACTTTGTAATCAATGAACGTTCCTTAGACGAATATTTCGGATTGGAAACGCTGAAGGTTATCGTTAAACAGCCTTTGGTTTTGACCAATACGCTGGACCGCTTTGATGTTTTGGTTAACGTAAAAGGAGGCGGTTTCACGGGTCAAGCGGGCGCTATTCGCCACGGTATTGCAAGAGCTTTGCTGGAAGCCGACGAAGCATACAGACAGCCTTTGAAAAAAGCCGGTTTCTTGACAAGAGATCCGAGAATGAAGGAAAGAAAGAAATA
>JAAYHZ010000373.1 GCA_012744235.1 Clostridiaceae bacterium | reverse complement strand
GAGGATTATACCGAATAGAACCACAAATTAAATAAGAAAAGCTTCCTGCTCAAGTTTTATGTTTTTCTCAAGCATAAATTCTATAACCTCTCGAAATTCGCCGTAGTCTTCATCTTCCTGTAACGATTTTAATTTTTCCGCATACTTGGAATCAAATTTTTTTCCGTACTCGATCTTGCTTTTTAGTGCTTCTCTGTCCATTAAATAAGGTTTTAGAGACGGGATAATTAATTTCAGTCTTCGAAAAATCATAAAACCGCCCAGATCGATATCGCCCCAATGGAAGAATTCGATTCCGCATGGATGAGCCGCCTCGTATAGTTTTTGAAAAAATGCCCCTTTTATCGGACTGTAGAAACCGCCATGAAATACGATCATTAACGCTTCGTCACTGTTTTCGTTAAGCAATTGTATATAGTTCGCTTTGTTTTCGATAAAGAGAATTCTTCGAACCCTGCCCATTCCGGTAACGGTTAAATTCTTTACCGTCTCGGCATTCAAGGAAACACCATATAGGAACGATGAAAAATCAATCTCTTTATTACCTAATGTACCGAGAATGCCGCCTCTAAAATCGACCTGCTCCGGCGATCGAAGTATCCCGACCTGCGCCAGTATATCGTCATCCGACATTTCATCCGGTACTTTCTCATCAAAGCAATATTTTCTTATAATTCCCGCAAGACGCTTACTAACCTTCTTTTCAAAATATTTGGAATCATTGAAACAACGAAGGCTAAACACTCTTTCGAGACATTGGCTTCCGTTTAGTGTTTCGAGATAATCCAATGCTTTTAAAACCGCCATTGCCTGCTCTTCATCGGAGGGAAGCAAACCGGCTGTCGATGATTTTTCTTTTATAGCTTTTTCCGTATCAATCAAAAATGAAGATATCCATTTGTTTGAAGTCTTTTCGTTCAATTCCGCAATTTTCTCAAGCAGTGCATCAAGAACGGCTCGTTTGGCTTTTCTGCCTATTTCGTTATAACAATCTTCTACTTTTGATACATTCAACCATACCTTTTCAATTATATTTCCTTCCTCATATTTGGCCCATTCGAAATGGATTAAATCCTTAGCGGCCAAATCTTCTATTATGCTGTTAAAAGTTTCTCTCACCCATGGTTTTTCTATGTCATACTCGGGCATGTCGCCCGTCGTCATTTTAAGAAGAATTCTTCTTCTCGAATTTTCGTCTTTAAAGGATTTGCTCTTTTCATACCGATCAAGAAGCCTGTCCAGTACAAGCTTTTTATACTCCATCGAATCCCTCCTCCATCAGTTTTTTCGGTTCGAATGCCTTAATGATAGATGTGTTCTTTTCTCTGATAACGCAAAGCGTTCTATCTACCAAAGGAGCAATATCGCCTATCTTTTCCGGAGGGGCCGAGAGGATGCACTGGAAATCGAATTTTCGGAGAAGCCGTACGCTTTCTCGTATTCTTTCACTGTCCATCTTGCTAAAAGCTTCATCGAACACGATGAGTCGCATTCGGTTGTACGCAGGATCATTAATTTTATACATTTGAGCAAAAGATGCAAGCACGGAAATATAGAAAGGCGTTTGGGTCTCTCCGCCCGATTTCTTCCGAAGGGTTCTTGAGAGCCTCTGGATTTTTTCCTCCTCATCGGTAACAATAAGGTCAAAACTAAGATAGGTTCTGTAATCGGTAAACCTCTTGATATTTTTCTCAAGTTCCGCTCTTGCGTCTGCATTAAGTTCGGAATCGACATCGGTTATCTGCTTAAAAAGCTCGTCGATAGCATCGCTATGCTTGTTCCTGAATGCTTGGGAGGCAATATTGTAACCTTCCATCAGCATCTCGTCGGTAATCATGTCATAGTACTTTTTATATTCGGGTTTAGGCGAACAGGTAAACCTGTACCG
>JAAYHZ010000372.1 GCA_012744235.1 Clostridiaceae bacterium | reverse complement strand
TTACAATACTTACATAAAGGAGTTTATACCGGATAAAATCATCGATGTGCATACCCATGTTTGGCTTACGGAGTTTAAGCGTAAGAAGGAAATTCAACCGCGCCGCACCGTCACTTGGCCTTCCATGGTCGCCAAAGATAATTCCATCGAAGATCATATGAATTCCTATCGCATCATGTTTCCCGAAAAAAAGGTGATTCCCGTTATTTTCTCCAATCTTTCGCCGGGAGACGATTTGGATGCCGGCAACGGATACATCCGTAGCTGTGCGGAGCAATATAAATTGCCGAGCCTGATGTACGCAACCCCCGAAATGAAAGGGGAGGTATTGGAAAGAGCGGTAAACGAGGGCGGTTTTCTCGGTATCAAGGTCTATCTGGATTTTTCATCTCCTCAAATACCGAAAAATGAAATTTGCATCTATGACTTTTTAACCCGCGATCATTTGGAAGCGGCGGACAAAAACGGTTGGATCGTGATGCTTCACATACCCCGCAACGATCGGTTAAAGGATCCTTTGAACATTGCGCAGATGACGGAAATCGATCGAACCTACAAGAACGCAAAAGTCATTATCGCTCATGTAGGCCGTGCCTATTGCTTTGAAGATGTGGGGGACGCCTTTGAGCATTTGAGAAAAACCGAAAGGCTCTATTTCGACATCAGCGCAAACTGCAACGAACAGGTTTTCACGGAGCTTTTAAAAAACATCGATCGCAAGCGTATTCTTTTCGGAAGCGATTTGCCCATTCTTAAAATGCGAACCAAACGAATTTGCGAAAACGGTATGTATATTAACTTGATACCGAAGGGACTGTACGGAGATGTCTCCGGGGATCCCCACATGCGGGAGTGCACGGGAGAGATTGCGGAGCAGATGCCCCTTTTCATGTACGAAGAAATCGACGCTTTCCGAAAAGCCACGCTCAATACGGGGCTCAAAGAAGGTGCCGTTGAAGACATTTTTTACAACAACGCATGCCGTATGCTTCGGGAAGCCGGATTTACGAAAGATTTGGATTAGAAAGGAAGGGTTTATATGATCAAGGTGGGGTTACTGTCCTTTTACTTAAAGCTTTACGATGATACATCACCTACGACAAGGAAGGAATTTGACGGTTTTATGGATGAGATCAAAAAGCTTTTGGAGGACAAAGGCTTGCACATTGTTGCAAGTCCCGTGTGTCGAATTGAAAAGGAATTCGAGGAGGCGGCAAAGCTTTTTGACGCTCAGGATGTGGATGCCGTTGTCACGCTCCATTTGGCTTATTCTCCTTCTTTGGAATCGGCGAACGTATTAAAGTCTTTAAAGGTACCCGTCATTGTATTGGATACCACGCCGGACGAAAGCTTTTCCATGGAGCAAACGGCGGACCGGATTATGTTTAATCATGGTATACACGGTGTTCAGGATATGTGCAACCTGCTGCTTCGAAACGGTGTTCCCTTCCATATATGCGCAGGACACTACAAAACCTCCGACTGCTTGGACCGGGTTGCAATATTTGCAAAAGCCGCCCATATGGCGAAGCGTTTTAAGACCTGCAATATAGGGATTATCGGTTCACCTTTTGCCGGCATGGGAGACTTTGGCATCGGCTTTGACGTCATGAAGGAAAGCTTCGGTTTCCGGATTACTCCATTCCCGGTAAACGAATACCGTCGTTATGCGGACATGATTAATGAAGAAGATATCCGAAGAGAATACGAAAGGAATTTGGAGCGGTTTGTCGTCGAAGTGGAACCGGAGTACCATAAGAAAGCCCTTCTTCCCAATTTGGTTGTACGAAAATGGATGGAAGAAAACCGGCTGGACGGATTCACCGCCAACTTTTTGGATATTCGACCCGAAAACGGTTTTACATCCATGCCTTTTCTGGAGGCGTCGGAGCAACTGTCCATTGGAAAGGGATATGCGGGAGAGGGCGACGTTTTAACGGCCGCATTGACGGCATCCTTGATGTCGGTTTTCAAGAACACTTCTTTTATGGAAATGTTTTGTCCCGATTGGCGCAATAACGCGATATTTGTAAGCCACATGGGAGAAATGAACCTGAACTTATGCCATGACAAACCGATTCTAAGGAAAAAACCCTTCCCGTATACCGATGCGGAGGATCCCATCGCCGCATACGGAGGATTTCGAGCCGGAACCTGCATATTGACGGATCTTGCGCCGGCAGGAGGCGGCAAGTACAACTTGATATTATCCAAAGTACAAATGCTGGAGCCTCAAGTAAGCACGGATCTTAAAAATTCAATACACGGTTGGTTTAAACCGGAAGTACCCCTTCCCGAATTTTTGGAAGAATACAGCCGCAACGGAGGAACCCACCATTTGGCATGCGTCTATACGGACGAATTGGAAATCTTGAAGGCCTTCGGCAAGATGATGGGCTTTCATGTAGTTGTTATCTGATTTGTTGGAAAGGATAAAGGTTATGGGAAACAACGAACGATTTTCACCCCAGCTGGTTATGCGTTTGGAATGCTTTGATTCATTGCCTTCCTTGGAGCTTCCGGAAGGATACACGGTTCGAGCCGCAAGGCCGGGAGAAGAGTCCTTTTGGGTGGACATCATTAACGATTCCTTCGGCTATTCGGAGAATCGGTCCTTTAACGATTTGAAAAAAGAGCCTTGTTTTTCTTACGACCGGGTGTTTTATGTCTGTTATAATGACATCCCCGTAGGAACGGCGTCTTCATGGCACAGGAAGGAATGGGGAGAGGATGTTGCCTATCTTCATATGGTGGGCGTAAAGAAAGAATTTCAAGGAAAAAAACTGGGCTACTATGTAAGCCTGAAGGCCTTGCTGGATATGAAGGAAAGAGGGTATAAGGCTTGTGTGCTGCAAACGGACGACTTTCGTGAGGCGGCAATCAAAACATATTTGCGCCTAGGCTTCGATCCGTATATTACTCATGAAAATCATCCCGAAAGATGGGTCCGTATTCGGAAAAATTTAAACATTTAAAATTCGGAAAAAAGCGAGGGAATCATCATGATCAAAGTAGGAGTTGTGGGTGTCCGAAGAGGGAGTTCTTTCATCAATAGCGCCAAAGAAACAGGCATGGAGCTGGTGGCCATATGCGATATTTGGGAAGAAAAGCTCCATGAAGCCGGTAAAAGGTACAATGTGGCAACCTATACCGATTACGACAAGTTTTTGGAGCATGATATGGATGCCGTCATTCTGGCCAATTATTTTCACCAACATGCTCCCTTTGCCATCAAAGCGTTGGATGCGGGATTTCACGTCATGAGTGAAACAACGGCGGTCATTACCATGGCGGAAGGTGTCGCTCTCATCAACAAGGTAGAAGAAACGAAAAAGATCTATATGTTGGCGGAAAATTACCCGTACTTTCGGTACAACCAAGAAATGCGTAGGCTTTATCGAGAAGGTGAAATCGGAGAAATGGTGTACGGAGAAGGAGAATACGTTCACCCCATGTCCGTAGAAGACAAAAACAAAATTTCTCCGGGGTTCCGGCATTGGAGAAACAACCTTCCGGCAACCTATTACAACACCCATGCATTGGCACCGATTATGTACATAACCGACACGATTCCCGTAAAGGTCAATGCTCTGTGCATTCCGTATTTGGATTCCGATGAGCAAACTCCGTTGCTGCCCCAAAAGGGGGATACAAGCTCCGTCATATTGACCCGTATGAACAACGAATCCGTGGTTCGGACCATCGGAGTCAATTTAAGAGGGCACGGCAACTGGTATAGAATTCACGGAACCCGAGGCTTGATGGAAAACTTACGGACCTTTGACCAACAAATGCTGCGGGTAAAACACGACGCTTTTGAAATGAGGGAAGGAGAGGTCGAAGAAAGAATCTACAAGCCTGAGTTTCCGATTCTTGCGGATGCAGCCAAAAGGACCGGACACGGTGGAGGCGATTTTTATACCGACTACTTTTTTGCCGAAGCCATACGGACCGGAAAAACGCCGTATTTTGACGTGTACCGCGCCGTTGCCATGTCCGCCGTTGCCATCCAAGGCTACAAGTCGGCTTATGCACACGGTGCGCCTTACGAAATCCCCGACTTTAAGAACAGTCTTTCGGCAAGAGAAGAATACAAAAACGACAATTGGTGTCCCATGCCGGAATTTAAGGATGTTCAGCCGAACCAGCCTTACCCCAGTGTGTACGGCGACAAGTCCATAACCGAGGAGGCCAAAGCATTGGCAAAAAAGTATTGGAAAGAAATCGGATACGAAGAGAAAGAATAGAGAACGGAGAAAAGGGGGAAGGTCGCTATGATTAAAGTAGGAGTGGTAGGCGTCGGAAGAGGGCGTACGTTTATCAACAGCGCCAAGGATACGGGTATGGAGCTAGTCGCAGTATGCGATATTTGGGAAGAAAAGCTTAATGAGATCGGAAAGCAGTACAACGTGGCAACCTACACCGATTTCGACAAGTTTTTGGAACACGACATGGATGCCGTTATTCTCGCCAACTATTTTCACCGGCATGCACCCTTTGCCATCAAAGCATTGGATGCGGGATTGCACGTTATGAGTGAAACGACGGCGGTGATAACCATGGCGGAAGGCGTCGCTCTTATCAACAAGGTGGAGGAAACGGGTAAGGTCTATATGTTGGCGGAAAACTACCCGTACTTTCGATACAACCAAGAGATGCGAAGGCTTTATCAAGAGGGCGAAATCGGGGAAATGGTGTACGGAGAAGGGGAGTACATCCATCCGGATTCGGTGGAGGCAAGAAACAAGCGAGCCCCCGGATTTAACCACTGGAGAAACCTTTTGCCTGCCACCTACTACAATACCCATGCATTGGCGCCGATTATGTATATAACCGACACGATTCCGGTAACGGTGAATGCCCTTTGCATTCCGTTCTTTGATTCCGACGAGCAATCCTCGCTGCCTCCTAAAAAAAGCGACATGAGCTCCGTCATAT
>JAAYHZ010000371.1 GCA_012744235.1 Clostridiaceae bacterium | reverse complement strand
TTTAATATCGGTGCATTGTATTCTTTTTCTTTAGAAGCCAGCTTACCCATGATCTTAATAACGGCAAAGAATAGGAGCAAGATCAGGAATGTTTCGATAAGTCCGACAACGGTAACAAACAGTCCTTGAGAGAATACGCTTGCATTTCGAATATTTTCTAACATTTCATCAACCTCCAATTCCTGTTAGCAGCGGAATAAGTGTCAGTATCACACCGCCTGCAACGATCGAGCCCAATTGACCGGAAACGTTGGCGCTGACGGCTTGCATTAAAACAAAGTTCGTAGGATCTTCTTTTTGAGCCATCTTTTGAATAACACGGGCTGACATGGGGAATGCACTGATTCCCGCGCCGCCAACCATCGGATTGATCTTCTTCTTCAAGAACAGATTGACAAACTTCGCAAAGAAGACGCCGCCGGCCGTGTCAAATACAAAGGCTACAAGACCTAAAGCCAAAATCAAAATCGTATCAATCGTTAAGAATTGGTTCGCTTTCATGGTAGCTCCGATGGTTATACCGAGAACCAATGTTACCAGATTGGCCAACTCGTTTTGAGCGGCTTGTGACAGTCTTTCCAATACGCCGCATTCGCGGATTAGGTTACCGAACATCAAGGAGCCTACCAACGGAACGCTGTTCGGAACCAAAATTCCTGCAATCAATGTAATGGCAATGGGGAAGATGATTTTTGTTATTCTGGGTACGGGCTCTTCGTGGTAGTCCATACGGATCAAACGTTCCTTTCGGGTCGTACAAAGACGGATGACCGGAGGTTGGATGATCGGAACCAAGGACATATAAGAATAGGCGGCCACGGATATGGCGGCAAAATGCTCTTGTGCAAACTTATTCCCAACGTAGATGGCGGTAGGACCGTCGGCTGCGCCGATGATACCGATTGCTGCGGCAACAGGCAAGTCAAATTTAAGAGCGATGGCAGCCAACATGGTTGCAAAAATACCGAACTGGGCGGCCGCACCAAAGAACATCATAACCGGGTTCTTAAATAAAGGTGTGAAGTCGATCATGGCACCTACACCGATGAATATGAGGATAGGGAACAATTCGTTCTTAATACCGCTGTTATATAATACCTGTAAAAATCCCGGATCCCCTTCCAATTCCCATGCAACTGCAAACGGCAGATTAATCAATATACAGCCAAACCCGATAGGCAAGAGCAGCATCGGCTCGTATTCCTTTTTTATAGCTAAATAGATCAATACAAGACCTATCAGGTACATGACTATTTCTTTCCAGCCTATACTTACGAATCCGCTGAAAAGACCCAAAAAAAGATCTTTCATATAAACCCTCCAACACTATGGATAAAATAAGTAGAATAATAGAATTTTCTATCTGTGTACCTTCTTGTACAAACATTCATTAATCTTAGCTTGTCCACCCGGAAGGGAAGAAGCTTTGTCCAATGTACTGTGGCAACACGTGATTATTCTACCATCTATTTTTGGGCTTGTATATATCTCAAAAGACTTTAAAAATGAAATTTTCGATCCGACTCCAAATCGATTATACAATAAATGCCGGTAAAAAGATTTGCAGCCTGTTTTTTCTTGATTTTTCTTTTCCGTTCATATATCATTTATCCGTACAAACGGGGGTTTAGACATATTTAACGTATTCGGTGAAGTCTATGGCAAATTTGGAGTATTACAGAGTTTTTTATACGGTTGCCAAAACCGGAAGCATTTCGAAAGCCGCTGCCGAGCTTTTCGTAACCCAGCCTGCCGTCAGTCAAGTGCTAAGTAAATTGGAAGATGAACTGAATTGCACCTTATTCATTCGCACATCCAAAGGAATCAAATTAACCTCTGACGGCCAGATGCTTCTCGGATATGTTCAGCCTGCCGTCAATTCCCTTTTAAAAGCCGAAGCGGTTTTTGCAAAGCTTCGGAATTTAGATGCCGGAGAAGTACGGATCGGAGCCAGCGATACTCTATGCATGTACTATTTGTCGGAATATTTAAGCCGCTTTCAAGCCAAATATCCCGAAATCACTATTAAAGTTATCAACCGAACTTCTACCGAAATTGTAAATCTGCTTAAAAACGGTTTGGTGGATTTCGGGATCGTCAATATGCCTTTAGACAGGGAACCCCATTTATTTATCCGGGCGGCGGATACCATACAAGACTGCTTTGTTGCGGGCAAACGTTTTGAAATGTATAAAGGAAAAACCTTAACCGTCGAAGAAATATCAAAGCTTCCTTTGATAATGCTTGAAAAAGGAACGGCCACCCGCCGATTTGCGGATAATTTGCTGCAGCGAAACGGACTGAAGGTAACCCCGGCTTTGGAGTTAGGCTCCGTAGACCTTTTGGTTAAATTTGCCGTCAGCGGTTTAGGAGTGTCCTTTGTTATAAAAGATTATATTACGGATATGCTTGAATCGGGAGAATTGTTTGAAATGGATTTCGGAATCCATATACCCAAAAGGAATATCGGTATCGCAACCATGAAGAACATCCCTTTGTCTGCGGCACCGTCGGCATTTGTTAAGATGCTATTGGAAAAGGAAAAAGATTAAATTACGAAAGGAAAAAACGATGAATTGGAATAATGCAAAACATGAAGCCACCTGTGTTATAAAAGGCCAATATCCGCCTTCCGATTTACCGGAAATTATTTTATGCGGTCGATCCAACGTAGGAAAATCCTCGTTTATAAACACCATAACCAACCGAAGAAATCTTGCAAGGGTAGGCCAAACACCCGGTAAAACTCGCCAAATCATTTTCTTTAATATAGACAATCGTCTTCGGATTGTGGACATGCCCGGATACGGGTATGCCAAGGTATCGAAATCCGAACAGAACGCTTGGAAGGACCTTACGGACGAATATTTTCAATCGGGACGACCTATCGCTTTAGCTCTTTTGTTTTTGGATATCCGAAGAGAGCCTTCCGAAGACGACCTTCTTATGATGAACTGGCTGGCCGTAAACGAAATTCCTTATGTCATTGTTGCCGTAAAAGCCGATAAATTCGCAAAGACCAAAGTAAATACGGAGATTCGGCGATTAAAGAATACGCTGGAAAGCGTCTACAGAAACGAGATCTACCCGTTTTCCTCTTTGAAAAAGGAAGGAGTACAAGAATTTAAAGCTTTTTTAGAGGATTATCTGGAGCTGACGTAAGAAATATAAAGATATGAAAATTGAACGAAATCCATAAAAATGTTTAAATTGTTATTGACCCTTACCACTTGTTTGGAAATATTAGCGTAAAGTAAGTTTCGGATAATAATCAATGGAGGAATATAACAAATAGAAAGAGGACCCCGATTGTGATATGAT
>JAAYHZ010000370.1 GCA_012744235.1 Clostridiaceae bacterium | reverse complement strand
TTTTTTTATACCGATAGAAGAAAATTCTTGTACCAGACGGTCAAAATTCATGCGTTCTCACCTTTTGCGGTTAATTTTAAATCAGTTTACCATAAAAAAAGAATAACGGCTATACGGATATAAGGTTAAGCGTTCCGGATAATGAAAAACGCAAGGACTAAAAAATACGAAGTCCTTGCGTTTTTTGTGCTATGCTCTAAACGCCCCAAGAAAATTGTGCGGTGGCACCGATACCTAAGTGGAACATGAGGGGATGGTAGTTGTACCATGCGGTGGTAATCATTCCTAACGTTCCGGCCACCGCGCATCTTTCCGCGGCGGTTTTGATGTTGGGTATAAACCGCCAATAATTAGGCAGCGTGTGGAAGTCGTCGCCGTTTCCAAGGCAGGTAGGTGCTCCGATGACTTGGAATCCTTTGTCCATGTAAAATTCGATATAGGGGTAGGCTTTGACACGTTTTGGGAACTCGTCGCCGAAATAGCCGCCGTATAAGTCCATGAATTTTTTGCTTAAGCTTTCTTTTAGATTCACGGGACGTATGAAGGTTTTCATGACGGATGCTTCCAAATCGGACAGCTCGTCTTTCCACAAGTCCTTCCATCTTTCGTCCGCCACTTGAACCGGTTTGCCGTTACGGTCATATCGGGCAATAAAATAGGGGCTCGGATTGCCGACGGTCCAATAATCCCAATACATAATGACCGTTCTTTTGTCCAACATATCCAAAGCTTCCGGATGAGCGCACAGCATATCGTCCCATATGATAGGCGTTAATCCTCTTGACAGGACATATTCGCATAACGAGTTCATATAGTCCACGTATAGCCTGCTGATGCCTAGGTTTTTCACTTTTTCCTTGCAAGCGGGGCATCGCCCTAAGCTTCGGGCCTCGTCTCCGCCTAAGTGTATGTATCGTATGCCGGGGTGAGCTTCGATCATTTGATCCAATAATCCGGTTACAACGCGGAAGGATTCCGGATTTAAAGGACATATTTGCGCCGGGGAATCTCCGTTCTCCCGGATGCTTTGATATCCGTCCAATGTCACCATGTATTCAAGATGGCCGATGGTTTGCTGAAGGGGTATAATTTCCATGTCCAATTCCTTGGCTTTTCGGTTGATTTTTTGAATGTCTTCTTCTTTCAACGTGGTATTTACCGCCAAGTCCTTGTTTTTCGCAAAGGGGAATCGATTGGAGTATTCGATCAATAGGGTATTCAATTTCATTTCGGCGGCTTTTTCCATGGCGTATAACGCTTCGCCGATATCCATTTGGCGATAGCTGTCGAAATTGATATGGAATCCTCTCATACCCAACGAAGGCCGGTCTTCCACGATCCCTTGGGGCGGTTTGCCGTCGGGAGACAGTTGCCACAAGGTCTGCATACCGTATTGAATTCCTCTTATGGAGCCTGCCGTTAAAGCAATTTGCCCTTCGCGTATTCGAATGGTATAGGCTTCCTTCTCCAGTTTCGAATCGATGCTCCAAAGGATCCTGCCGCCGTCATTTGCGGGTTCGGAAGATAAACGATATTTTTCTTTCCATACTCGGGAAAGCTCTTGAACCTTCGGTTCGTTTGCATCGGAGAGGTTGTCGAGCTTTAGAGTCCAATTTCGGGTCAGACTTATCAAACCGCCGTCAAATACGGCTTTTTTGGGCATGGGCATAACCCTTTTATGTCGGTCGGCAATGCTTCCGGTAATCATAACGAAATCCTCCTATTCGAATTCAATCTATTCCGTAAACAAGCTTTTGTAAAAATCACTTTCCTTGTTCATATAGTTCGAAAGCTTATCATAAGGAATCAAGGCGGTAGGAAATCCGGCAGCATAAGGCGCAATGTCGTACTGCTGGTAATAAATCTTCAAGCCATCTGCCGTTACGGCGGCATAGTATTCCTCACGGTAGAACTCTTCCAACCTTTCTTCCTCCGGAGCGTCGTCGCCGATATACAAAAAGATATCGGGCGTTTCCAAAAACACTTGGTTTACAAGCTTGGCTATGGCCATTCTCCAATCCGTATCTTCTTTAAACAAATCCTCCAATCGATATTGCTTGCCCGTTGTCTTGTCCAAATAATAGGAGAGGATATAGGAGTTAGGGTGGGCGGCTCCGAACCCGTACCAATAACCTTCAAAATCCAAATTCAAGATATTGTTGACGGTTTGAATGCCGTAGCTTACCGACAGCGTTCTCGTAATTTCCGCTGCAGGAGGATCGCCGTGAAGAGGGGTGTCAAGCGCCGATTCATCTCCGATAATTCCGTCTAAAATATTGGCCATGCTTTGATTCAATTCATCGGCAAGAGCATTGTCGTCTCCATGGAAGACAGGATAAAAGTAGCTAGTACCGATGTAGGGAGAGTAGATTTCCGTGGTGTAGAATAAAGAATCGGATATTTTTTCTTCACCCATATATTGATCGATTACTTTCCCCTCCGGCGATACGGTAATAACGATGCGGTCGTTCATGCCTTCGTAAGGCTTTAAAACGATATTGCCGTCTTTGACGGATACATCGGCATAAAACCGAAATACGGGGCTGTTTTCAATGTATTGTCCCTTCGAATCGATAAACAGGGTGTATCGGCCGTTGTTGGCGACAAAAAGATCCTCCGTTATTTCCTTCGCATCGTAGAATTCCGGCTCCGTCAGATGATTGCCGTTTTCATCGGTAAAGCGGTATTTGATCATGTTCCAACCGCTGGGGCCGTACTGAGGAAACAGTTCTTTCGGCTCGGATGTTAAATAGCGGTATTTCCCGGCTCGTAAAATAATGCCTTCCGGCGGAATCACATAATTTCCTTCGGGATCGATCAATCCGAACAATCCTTCGTTGAGCAGGCCGTAAGAATCCTCATCGGGATTCGGTATTCGGACGATACCGCGATTACCCTCGAAATCTTCCGCATAAGAAAATTGTGGTTTGATAACCGTGTTGTTTTCGGAATCCTTGTAACCGTACAATTCTCCTTCTTTATAAGCAATAAGGCGAACCTCTTTTTTCGTTTCTTCCTTTGATGTCTCCGGAACGCCGGTCGTTTCTTTCGTTGTTGTTTCTTTAACCGATTCCGTACCGACGGTAGCGGTTGTGTTCCCTTTTGTTTCTTGAGCAGGTCTGCATCCTGCAAAAAGAAGCAGTAAGCTTAGTATCCATGTTAAAATAGCAGCTGTTTTTCCTCGGTTTTTCATATGTCCTTTTTAACCTTCTTTTCGCTTTTCGTTTATTTTATACGAGAGATAAGCAATACATACCGATATCGTAGCCGATTTTGGCAATGGAATCTCTCAATCGGTCCGGTAAACGGTTGAATTCGTTGTGGGTTTCGTATACGAAATCGCCTTCGTACCCGATTTCCTTTAAAACCGGCATCACGGAGTGCCAATCGATGGTGCCGTGGAAGGGAAACAGGTGGTCGTCGCCCGAACCGCGGTTGTCGTTTACGTGGGTAGCTTTTAAATGGGATCCGAGAGTGCGGAGTGCAAAGGTTTGATCCGGGTAAAGCAGGTTTCCGTGGCCGAAATCCCAGCATGCGCCTACAAGAGGATCATTGTAGGACTCGACCAATGCTTTCAGCTCTTGTGCCGTGCATGCAAATCTTCTTTTTCGAGATCCTTCCACCATGTTCTCAAAAGCGATTCCTACCCCGTGCTTTATGGCAAGCTCCACATAAGAATCAAAGTATTCCCGATTCTTTTTGATGCTTGCCTCCGTATCAAAAAAGGCTCTTTGTTTTTCATCGACAGGATGCATAATTGCCCATTTTACGCCTAATATGGCGCTGGCCATTATCGACCTTTTCATCATTTCATCGTAGATCTCCTGCACCTCGGGCGAAGCTTCCCGAATATCGCCTACGAAAACGGGATGGGATTGGACGAAGTCTACGTTCAGCTTTTCTCCTGTGTTTCGCAAATCATACATGATGGATTCCCAGTTATCGGC
>JAAYHZ010000369.1 GCA_012744235.1 Clostridiaceae bacterium | reverse complement strand
CTCTACGAGAGGGATCATTTGTTCTTTGAACAATTCGTAAGCTTCGTCATGGGTCAAATCTCCGGAAGGCGTCATCATTCGTCCGATGGGGCCCACGGAAGCGGCCACATAACCGTCTTTCCCCATGACCTCCTTCGCCGTTTTTGCCGCCGTATAATTAATTTCGTATACTTGATCGGCATACCCGTGCTTCATCAGATGATACCGCGTGCCTTGGAAGGTGTTCGTTTGAATAACGTCGCTTCCCGCTTCTTTATATTTTCGATACAGCTCTCTTACCGTCCGGCTTTGGGTTATGTTCCAAACTTCGGCACTTTCACCGCCGGATAATCCTTCTTGCTGAAGCATATATCCTTTCGAGCCGTCGAAGGTAAGAACGTTCTCTTTTATTTTGTCTATAAAGCTTTCCATGGTAATATCGTGTAACCCTTTTCTTTATTAAAAATATGTTCCGTATCCATTATATCATAGATTTGAAGATAAAAGATGTACAAGTTACCGATATTGGATGAAGGGTATGCGAAAGGTTGCGGCAGCATAAAAAACTCCTCTCGATAGAGAGGAGCTCGAATTCTTTTGTCTTTTTGGCATTTGAATCATTTTTACCAAGGGATAACGAGGGGAAAAGATTCAGCCGGTCACCGGAATTAACAAAACGTCTCCTTCGAAAATATCCGCCGAAGCCATGTTGTTAACTTTCATCAGCTTGTAAATGTACCGCCTGATCTCCGTATTTTCTCGATATTTCGATGCAATATCCCATAAGGTATCACCCGAATCGACGGTGTACCTTATATACGTTTCTTCTTTCTCGTATCCGGAAGAACCGATTACCTTCGTTGAGAAGAATACGAAAAAGATCAATCCGACCATGAGGAGTATGAAAACGAAAAATCTGCCCTTATGAACCAAAACATATTTCCTTCCGTTAATCACCATCGTCGTTTTCCGCCGTCTTTTACAATCGCCTTCGAAAGACGGCTCTCCTTCCGTGAAAGTTGAACGAATGTCGGTTTGACAAATGTATGTTTGCTACCGTATAAACGTTCGTTCTGTTCTAATAATAAAACAAAGAATTGTTTTTGTCAAATGTTTTCGAACAAAAGTTTTGACTTAAAATGGTACACATGTTATAATGAATTCAGGATATGAAAAATAAGTGATGGTGAGCCTATGGAAAAGCAATTAAACGATAAGCAGAAGAAAATATTGGAGCTTATTAATCGTCAAGTGAAAGAAAGAGGATACCCTCCCTCGGTTCGAGAAATTTGCAGAGAATTAAGATACAAATCCACATCGACTGTCCATGCTCATTTAAAAAAGCTTGAAGACGAAGGATTGTTGCAAAAAGCACCCGGAACTCCGAGAGGGTTAAAAGTTGTCGGTTCCCAAGTTCAAGATACGGACAAGCCCACTGTCAGAACCGTTGAAATTCCCGTCATTGGTAAAGTAACCGCCGGCAAGCCGATTTTGGCCGTAGAAAATGTGGAGGAATATTTTCCCGTACCGGAGGAGCTCACGGATTCTTCTACATTATTTATGCTGAAGGTATCGGGAGAAAGCATGATCGAAGCCAGTATATTTGACGGAGATTTGGTTATTGTAAAGCAGCAAAGCACAGCCTTAAACGGAGACAAGATCGTAGCATTGATTAACCAAGAAGCCACCGTAAAAACCTTTTACAAAGAAAAAGACCGTATTCGTCTTCAACCGGAGAACAAGTATATGGATCCCATTTATGTAGATCCTTCGGATTCCTTCGCCATATTGGGAAAAGTCATCGGATTATTCCGCCGCATGTAATAATAAAGAATGCAAAAAAAGCCGGTTTCCGCCGGCTTTTTTCTCGGTTATAAACAAATTCTCCGAACCGTATCTTTATCCTTGTTGGTAATCGTTGTTGAATATAAAGTTTACGGCTTTTAGCGGAGAAATGGTAGAAATCGCATGTTTATAGACCTGTTGTTGCCTGCCGTCCGTTTCCACGACGACGGTGAAATTGTCGAATCCTCTGACCGTCCCCTTCAACTGGAACCCGTTCGTCAAAAACAAGGTCACGGGAATTCTCTCTTTTCTCACCTGGTTTAAAAAGACATCCTGCAGATTAATATTACTCTTGCCGTTCATTATAATCCTCCTAAATCAACAAAATATGAAATAAAATAACCCGGCATTGTTCTGCCGCCATTACACATCACATTTAAATATTACTATGCATAAACTTTTTTTACAACTATAATATACAAAAAAAGGCTTATTTCATGCAAATTATTCTAATTTCTATTTGAAATTTTTATTTTTCATAATCGTTTAATACGACTTCTATGGCGGCCGGAACCGTCAATTTGTCCATATCCAATATTTTCACATTTTGAATGTTCTTCATCCAAGTGATTTGGCGTTTGGCGTATCTTCTCGTTTCCCGCTTAATGATATCCAATGTTTCCGAATAGGTACACAGTCCTTTGAAATAATTGAAAAATTCTTTGTATCCGATTCCCTGCAGACAGGTATTCGACTTCGGAAGATTCATTTGATAAAGCGCGTACGCTTCTTTTTCCAACCCCGCTTTGATCATTTCGTCCACCCTGTCGTCGATTCTTTTGTACAAACGAGACCTGTTCATGTGCAGCATGAATACACGGTAATCGTATTTCGGTCCTTTTACGGCTTCCTTACTCTTTTGGGAAAAAGGCACGTTGTGTTGAAGATATACCTCCAAAGCGCGAATCAACCGTTTGGTATTGTTCACGTGTATTTTGGAAGCGGCTTCCGGATCCACTTTTTTCAGCTTTTCATACAGAACATGGTTGCCTTCCTTCCGTGCTTGTTCTTCCAAATTCTTTCGTATATCGCCGCCTTCTTCCGTCTCGCTAAAATCAATATTATACACCAACGCGTTGATATACAATCCGGTCCCTCCGGCAATGATCGGCCTTTTGTTACGAGCCAATATATTTTCGATACAATCTTCCGCATCCTTTTTGTAATCCGCCACGCTGTAATTTTCTCTTGGATCCAATCGGTCGATCATGTGATGGGGAATTTCCGCCGTTTCTTGAAGAGTAGGCTTGGCCGTACCGATATCCATGCCCTTGTAAATTTGCATGGAATCGGCGGAGACTATTTCCCCGTCAATATGTTTTGCCAGTTCAACGGCCAAAGCGGTTTTACCGCTTGCCGTAGGTCCGGTGATCACTATGATTTTTTCCAAATCTTCACCTTCCTAGACGATTCTTTTAAACATTTTTTCAAATTCTTTTTTCGGAACGATTATGTAAACCGGTCGTCCGTGAGGACAGGTATCCGGATTTTCAAGCTTGATCAAACTGCTCACAAGAGACTTGATTTCGGGCTCTTTCAGCTCTTTATTGGCCTTTACCGCCGCTTTGCACGCCATATCGTATATTAATTCTTCTTTCAATGCAAGACGGTTCATTCCTTTGGATTTATCCAATATGTTAATGGCATCAATAAACAGATCCTTCGGTGGCACATTGCCCGCGGCATAAGGAATCTCCCTCAATATCACCGTCTTGGTCCCGAACTCCTCGAACAAATAGCCTGCGGCGTTCAGCTCTTCCTTATACTCCTCTATAAGGTTCATATCCTCATCCGTCAAATCAAGAGTCAGGGGTTTTAACAGAATTTGTCCGGCTGCTTTGTCGCCTGCTCGTATACGCTCCATAAGCCTTTCGTACAGAATCTTTTCATGAGCCGCATGTTGGTCTATGATATATAAATTATCTCCTTGTTGCAAGAATATATACGTATCAAAGGCTGTGCCCGCGATTTTATACCCGAACACCAGTGTCCTTATTCCGGTGAGCTCTTTTGGCTCCTCTTTTTCGGGAAGGTTTTTTTGAACCGTTTTTTCCGTCTTGTATAAAGACGGCACCTCTTCGGTTTTCGGTATATCCGAGACCCCTTCTTTTTTATAGGGTTCGAACTTTTGTTCTTCTTTTTTTTCTTCCCGGTTCAAAGTATCCTGTTTTCGTTGAATCGGAATGAAAGCTTCCGAGCTTTTATCTTCTTCCTCTTTTTGCTTCTTTTCTTCGACAGGAAAAAGAGCTTTTCCTTGCTTGGGTTCCGGAATTTCGGGAAGCTTTTCAAAAAACTCTTTTTCTTTCGGGTGATCTTTCGGTACGATCTCGCTTTGCCGTACCGGGGGCGCAGGTTTTCTTACGGCCTCCTTTTTAATAAACTCGGAGATCGACGTTCCCAGGTCAAGCCCATGAGTTTTCGACATTAATGCGTTGTTAACCGCATGGTATACGGTTCGGAAAAGGGCTTGTTCGTCCGAAAACCGAACCTCCGTTTTCGCCGGATGGACATTTACATCCACCAGCTCCACGTTGATCTCCAAATTCAAAACCGCAAAAGGATAACGGTTTTTCATCAGCACGGTTTTGTATGCCTGCTCCAAGGCCGATGTAAAAATTTTGCTTTTTACATACCTTCCGTTCACGAAAAAAGACTGTCGGTTGCGGTTTCCTGCAGCGACATGCTCTTTACCGACAAATCCCGTTATTTTTGCATACTCGTCTTTATACGATACCGGGAGCAAGGCGTCGGCGATTTCTTTTCCGTATACGGCGAAAATAACGCTTTTTTGGTTGTTATCTCCGGGAGTTCGAAACATTTCTTTCCCGGATTCGATGTATGTAAAGGAAATATCCGGACGAGCCAGTGCGATTCGGGTCAAAATATCATGGATATACCGGCTTTCGGTGGAATCGGATCGTAAGAATTTATACCGCGCCGGCGTATTGTAAAACAAATTCCGTACGGTAACCGTGGTCCCTACAGGGCAGCCGGCATCGCCGTGTTCCATGATTTTCCCGCCTTGTACGCGGATCACGGAACCGGTTGCATCGGCCTTATTGTATGTCGTCAGCACCGTGTCGGAAACGGCCGCGATACTCGGCAGCGCCTCGCCTCGAAAGCCTAAGGTTACGATGGTGTGGATATCTTCCGCGGTACGGATTTTCCCCGTACCGTGTCTTTCACACGCCAAAGCCACGTCGTCCTTCAGGATTCCGGAGCCGTTGTCCGTAACCCGCATGAAGGATATGCCTCCGTTTTCGATTTCAACGGTTATTTTTGTGCTCCCGGCGTCGATGGAGTTTTCCACCAACTCTTTTATAACCGAAGCCGGCCGTTCGATCACCTCTCCCGCCGCTATTTTGTTCGCCGTATTCTCATCCAGTATGATTATATTCCCCATAACCTACTCCGTCTTTTTTTACGCTTTTTACGTTTGCTTTGCGGATGTACTCAGCTCAAACAAAAGATTCAAAGCTTCCAATGGCGTCATATTCTGAACATCCGTTTCTCTTAATTTCTTCAGTATCAGCTCCGTATTTCTGCTTCTATTGTTATAAGCAAGGATGTCCATCTGGCCTTCAATGGGTTTTGAGTCTTTTTTTGTGCGCAATCGTTTTTTATACATATTGGCATTTTCCAGCTCGGCCAATATTTCTTTGGCTCTCGAAATAACCAAATGGGGAATCCCCGCCAGCCTTGCCACTTGGATGCCGTAGCTTTCGTCGGCTCCCCCTCTTTCGATTTTACGTAAGAAAACGATGTCATCTCCCTGTTCCCGAGCGGTTACCCTGTAATTCTTGATCCCTTCGTTTCTGTCCTCAAGGTCCGTTAATTCATGATAATGAGTAGCGAACAAGGTTCGGCATCCTAAGAATTCTTTGTCGTTTATGTACTCAACCACCGCCCAAGCGATGCTTAACCCGTCAAAGGTACTGGTTCCGCGACCTACCTCATCCAAGATTAAAAGGCTTTTGGGAGTGGCGTTTTTGATGATGTTGGCCATTTCCACCATCTCCACCATAAAGGTACTCTGTCCCATTCCCAAATTGTCCGACGCACCGACTCGAGTAAAAATCTTATCCACGATACCGATTTTACCGTAGGATGCCGGAATGAAGCTTCCCATTTGGGCTAAAATCACCGTTATGGCTACTTGCCTTAAGTAAGTGGATTTACCCGCCATGTTGGGGCCCGTAATAATGTTCAGACGATTTTCGCCGGTATCCAAAAGGGTATCGTTAGGAACAAAAGGCGTATCCTTCATCGTTTTCTCTACCACCGGGTGCCTTCCATCCTTGATGATGATCTCGTCGCCTTCGTACACCTCCGGCTTGCAGTAGTTCTCACGGTCGGCGGTCTCCGCCAAAGACGCCAAGGCATCCAACATGGCCAGCATCTTGGATGTTTCTTTGATCCTTTTGACGGCATCCACCACCTTTTGCCGTATTTCTTGGAACAGCTCGTATTCCAGTTCCTTTAAATGCTCCTCCGCTCCCGTTACTTCCTCTTCCATTTCTTTGAGCTCTTGGGTTATGTATCGTTCGCAGTTCACCAAGGTCTGTTTTCGGATATAGCGGTCCGGTACGAATTTGATATTGGATTTGGATACTTCGATGTAATATCCGAAAACCTTGTTGTATCCGATTTTCAAGTTCTTAATACCCGTTTTTTCCCGCTCTTGTTCTTGCAAATCCGCAATCCACTTTTTGCCGTTGGAAGACGCATCTCGGAGCTTGTCCACCTTTTCGAGGTAACCGTCCTTAATGATACCCCCTTCCGTTATGGTTACGGGAGGCTGTTCGTTAATGGACCGATCCAGCAAGTCGTACAAATCCTCCAAAGTATCGATACGGCTTCGTATGGATTGTAGAAAAGGATCGTCAAAATCCTTCATGGTTTCCGCAATAGCCGGCAAAGGACCGAAGGAATTTTTCACCGACAAAAGATCCCGGCAGTTGACGGAGCCTAATACGGCTTTCGACGTAATACGTTCCATATCGTACACACCGGACAACAATTCTCGGATTTCGGCTCTTCTTATAAAATTATCCTTAAAGCATTGGACGGCATTCTGACGTTCCGTAATGGACAGAACATCCGTCAAAGGCTGCTCCAACCAGCTTCGAAGCATACGTCCTCCCATGGCCGTCACCGTTCGATCGATAACCCATAACAAGGAACCGGTCTTTTTTCTTTCCAAAAGAGTTTCCGTAAGCTCCAAATTCCTTCGGGCCACAACATCCATCCCCATGAACCCTTCGTATTCATAGAGGTTTAATTGATCGATGTGCTTAGGGAAAACCTTTTGCAGCCGGTCCAAATACAAAAGCAGTGCCCCGGCCGCGTTAGCGCCGATATGGTACGAGGATAAATCGTCGGATACGTTCTTAAACTGCTCCTTTAAGCGGGTTATGGCATTTTCACGGGAAAATAAGGAGTCTTCCACCTTATAAACATAAGAACCGCTTACCTTTTGTAATTGATCCTTTAAAAATTCGGCTTCGGAATTGACGATGACCTCCACCGGCATGAACCTTGCCGCTTCGTTTATAACCTTGTCCTTGGTAGCGCCTAAAACGATTTGGGTGCTGTAGCATTCTCCCGTACCGGTATCTACGGTACAAAGTCCGTAGCAAGCCCCTTGCTTGTAAATGGCCATCATGTATCGATTGGTCTTGTCTTCCAATACGTTAAGGTCGGTGATGGTTCCCGGAGTAATGACTCGAATAACGTCTCGGTCTACGATACCGACGGCTTTTTTCGGATCCTCCGTCTGTTCGCAGATGGCCACCTTATAGCCCTTTTCCACCAATCTGGCTATGTAAGAATCGGCCGAATGAAAGGGTACGCCGCACATAGGCGCCCTCTCCTCGAATCCGCAATTTCTTCCGGTTAAGGTGATCTCCAATTCCTTCGACGCAACGATGGCATCGTCGAAAAACATTTCATAAAAATCGCCTAAACGGAAAAATAAAATACAGTCCTTGTATTTTTCTTTGATCTGTTTATACTGCACCATCATCGGTGTAAGCTTCGATTCCATGAAACCCCCTTACGTTTTTCCCTTTTCCCTATCCGTATTCTATTTACCGCAGCCCTTGCAGCCTCCGCATCCGCCGCTTTTGCAGTCTTTTTGAGGCTCTCCGGTAATTCCTTCTAAAATCTTGTTGTTGACTTCTTTCATAAATGCGTCAAACTCATCCTTTGCTTTGAAGAACATACCGGTAGGACGATATTCTTGGATTTCTTCTTTTTTCATTTCTATTAAATGTACCAAGCTTTCCAAAACGTCCTCGCCCAATTTATCCTTCTTGGCATTAAGGTACTCTCTTTGCAATATTCGAAGATCGTTCAAAAGCTGCAGTCCTTCTTCGTCATGCATGGCCAGTTCTTCGCATTCTTTTAAGGTGATGTATTGCTCGCTCATGCCGATTAGCTTTCCCAAATCCAATGCCGCTTTCATGATTTCCTCGTCCATCGGTTCTTCACCTCCCTCCTTTTTACGGTCCTTTTATACCGTTTCTCCTTCTAAGGACCAAGCACCGGCATCCGTAATACGTACGTTAATAATTTCGCCCACCGTATCTTCCGGTGCCATAAAGTTTACGATTTTATTGGTATCCGTTCGGCCGGTACAAACCGTCTTATCCGTCTTACTGGGTCCTTCGTTCAATACGGCTTCGATACGTCCGATATATTCTCTGTTTTTTTTCAACGAGATGGCATCCTGTACTTCCAACAATCTTTGGAATCGGTTGTTTTTTACTTCCTTCGGAATTTGGTCCTCTCGTTCCGCCGCCTTGGTGCCTTTCCTTACGGAATAGATAAAGGTGTACGCCATGTCGTATTCCGTTTTACGAACAACATCCAAGGTTTCTAAAAAGTCTTCTTCCGTTTCTCCCGGAAAACCTACGATGATGTCCGTGGTAATGGCGATTCGAGGCATTTTCTCTCGCGCAAAAGAAACGATGTCCATATACCTTTGTTTGGTATATCGCCGGTTCATCTCCTTTAGGATCCGGTCGGATCCCGCCTGCAAAGGCAAATGCAAGTGCTTGCAAACCTTATCCAATTCGCTCATGGCAATAATCAAGGAATCCGATATGTCCTTCGGATGGGAAGTCATAAACCGAATTCGCTCGATTCCCTTCACTTCGCTCAATCGATACAAAAGCTCCGTAAAGTCCGTCTTTTCTTCCAAAGTTTTTCCGTAGGAGTTGACGTTCTGTCCTAACAGCGTGATTTCTTTGACACCGTCCTCGGCAAGTATTCGGGCTTCTTCCAATATGTCGAAAGGCGCACGGCTTCTCTCCCGTCCCCTTACATAAGGAACGATGCAGTAAGAGCAAAAGTTGTTGCAGCCGTACATGATGCTCAGCCAAGCCTTGTATTTATGCTCCCTTTTTAAAGGCACTCCTTCCGGAATATATCCTTCCGTATCGTATACGCTGATAACGCATTTTTCCTCCGTCAATCGCTCGTAAAGGTTTTTCGGAAGCTCGTGAATGTTTCGGGTGCCGAAAACCAAATCCACATGCTTGTATTTGTTTTTTATCTCCTCCACCACATGAGGCTCTTGCATCATGCATCCGGCAACGGCGATCATCATCCAAGGCTTTTCTCTTTTTAACCCTTTTAACGCCCCCAAATGACCGAATACCTTTAATTCGGCATTTTCTCTTACGCAGCAAGTGTTAAACAGCACAAAATCCGCCGTTTCCATGTCGGAGGCCGGCGTAAAGCCCATCATCTCCAGCATCCCGGTGTATTTTTCCGATTCGTTCTCGTTCATTTGGCATCCGAAGGTTCGGATATAGTAGGTGGGGGGCTTTCGATCCGGACGGATACTTCCGATCCTCTCCCTCACTTCTTGAATATATCGGGCTTGGGTTTCAAAATCGATTCGTTCTGTCATCTTTTTCTTCCTTGCTTTACTCCTCGTATCCGGGCTTCCCTAACAACCGGAACATATTGGTTTTGTAGGCTTCGACACCGGGTTGATCAAAGGGGTTGACGCCCAACATGAATCCGCTGATTCCGCAGGCTTTTTCGAAAAAGTAAATCATTCGGCCTAAGGATTCCTCGTTCAGGCGGTCAACCGAAACGGTAAGATTGGGAATCCCGCCTTTCACATGGGCCAAAACGGTACCCTTTGCCGCCATCTTGTTGATATGGTCCAAGCTTTTTCCGGCAAGATAGTTCAATCCGTCGCTGTTCTTTTCGTCATGGAGCATGTTCGTATCTTTATACGGTTGTTCAATCGTCAGGCCGGTTTCAAACAAGATGCGCATTCCGTCTTGAACGTACTGCCCCATGGAATGAAGGTCCGCCGTAAAATCACAGCCTGTAGGGAAAATTCCCATTTTGTCTTTTCCTTCGCTTTCACCGTAAAGCTGCTTCCACCATTCGGT
>JAAYHZ010000368.1 GCA_012744235.1 Clostridiaceae bacterium | reverse complement strand
TCCCATGATTTCTTTTTCCGTTTTATACATTTTTTCACCTCAACTGAATTATCGGTTAGTTTGTTATAATTATAACATAAAAATAATCTTGGGCAAGAATAAAACAACCGGATCATTGCATCAAACGCTTCCTGATCCGGTTGCTTTCATGAATGTTATAATAAATCGCTGAGGTCCACGCCTTCTTTTTTTTCCGGTCTCGAGTTTAAAAGACGGATAACGCTGTTTTCATGTCTCCGAATGGATGTAAAGGCCGGACGATTTTTGCTTGCACGGAATCGGGTAACCAATTCATAAGGCGCTTGAATCGGTTTCTTGATTTTAAAGGATTCCGGATTCTCCATGAATTTTTTCAATGCGATATAAGCACCGTTACGTATGAGTTCTCTTGCCTTCAAAGGATGAAGATGAATAGCGGCATCCGTTCGATTAACGGTTTCCTCCAAAGTTTTTTCAATACCTCTTCCCGGAGCCAATCCTTCCTTCACTGCAACCGTCACGATACCTTCCACCAAATCCTCCGCTTCTTTCGTAAAAGCCAAATCTCCGGTTGCAAAAATTTCAGGTACTTTCAATTCGTTCGCGCAATAGACCATTTCCCCAAACTCCCCGATGGACACCCCGTTTATGGTATGGTCGATCACGTCAAAGCTACCCGTGTGACAAATGTGAGCTTTTTCCGAGGAAGCTTTCGCATGCTGGCCGATGTGGCATATGCAGTCGAAGGTTTCATCCAATCCGAAAGGATAAGGATCGGGAAAGCCTCTTTGCATACGAGCACGAGGATCCAATTTCTTCAGGTTAATTCCTCCGTATCCGTGGCCGTCCGCTACCAAGATTTCGGTAGCTCCTGCGCTGAAAAATCCGTCGATAGCGGCATTAACCTCTTCCGTAAGAAGAATTTTCGCATCTTCGTAGTATTTGGAATCGCTGCAAACCCAATCGGCAAAATTGATAACACCGGCAACGCCCTCCAAATCGGTCATAATATACACTTTCATGATTATCCCCTCCTCATTTTATTACTCCAAATCGCAAACAATGGCTGCATAAGAATAAAAGCTTTCCATCGGTATGCTCAATACGTAAGAACCTTCTTGAACAGACACGGGAATGCCTATTTCTTCTTTATTTTCAGGTGATATCAGTACCGCTTTTGAAATTTGAAAATCCTCTCGAAGTCGTAAAACGGTATCTTCCGATTCCTTCGGCCGATAATCGGAAACAAAGGACGGTACAAGATCGCTGTGACCGATCATTACGGGTGTTTTCGGATAAACGTTTTCCGTATTGACGACATGGACGATAAGCTTCTTTTTGTCCGATGACAAATATACGGTTGCAACCCGGTCCTCCGCTATTTTTTCAAAAGCTACGGGTAATGCCTTTTTAACAGGTGACATCAAAAGTCTCATCGTCTTCTTTATATTGTCGGCATTGTTCGGAGGCGTTTGTACTCGGACTTCCGTCCGTTGGAAACGGTCCGCGTTCAAAGGTCTCAAAATATCGAGTGAAAGTCCGCTCGGAATCCAATAAATACGCCCCTTCCCTACCTTTTCCCAAATACCGGCAACGCCTTTTTCTGCAAAGAGGAATCCTTTGTTTTGCGCATCTTCGAATATGTATTCCGATTGTTGACCTAAGATTGTACCCGATTCTTCGCCATCGTATTTTACCGTAAAGTTCGAAGGTTCGGCAGTGACCTTTTTCGGAACGGATGTGATTCCGAGCAACGACAATACCTTTTCCAAAGGTCTTGTCGTTCCGTCTTGCGCTTTGATCCCCGGTAAACCGGTAATAAAAAGCATGCCGCCTTGTTCTGCGTATTTTCTCAATCTTGTTATTTGAAGCTCGTCCAGCATAACAAGATTCGGTAAAACGATCATAGCGTACTCTTCAAGCTTTTCCAAAGGATCGTCATCGAATACCATATCTACGGGAATGTTCGACAAATACATCCCTTGTCCAAAGCCGAAGATCTCCTCGGTATGTTTTTGCGCTTTTACGTAGTATGCGTTATTTAAGGAAAACAATAAAGCAACCGGGGCGATTTTTTGTTGATCGGAATAGATACGGTCGTATTTTTTCTCAAAGGTACGGTATTTTTTCTCAATAGAGGACAAATCATATCCCTCCGGCGTTACGGTCAGCATTTGTCCCCAAGATTGAGCCAATGCCCATACAAAGTAATAGGAATCTTCTCGGTCGGGATAGAACAAGGACATGGAGGGAACACCGTGTTTTCTTGCCAATGCATAGCGGTGCAGGCTTTCTACGTACCAATAGGGCCAAGAAACGCGGATCAAGGTGGAAAAACAGTTTTCTTGGAAAATCCAATCCCATAAATCCGATCCCATATCGAAGCAGTAGGCGGTAGGATTGCTGTTTAGTGCACCCGAGACGTAATTGGGTCTTAACAAATGCAATCCCAAGTCTTCAAAATGCCGATTGACAGCCCTTTGAAATCTTTCCGTAGATTTTCGACGGAAGCGTTCCCAAGCAATGTAGACGGGATTATCGTAATCTCTCCAAAAAGCCTCCCACGCTTTTCCGGGTTCGGGTAAATCGTATCCGGTTTCTTCTTTGAACAGTCTTCTGCAGTACTCGCAAGCACAAGCATGTCCTTGGGCAAAGTATTGTACGTCGTCCGTCATGATGCCGTCTACGCCGGTTTGATATACCCTTTCCAAGTATTGAAAGTAGGCTTGTCTGTAGTCCGGATTGTTAAAGCACATGCAGTAGCCTCGGTAATTGCTCCAAGCGTGTTTACCCGTTCTTCCGTCGATTTGACGAAAAGAAGATATCGGTTTTCCGTTAATGCAGATATCGTCGTTCACGGTTTCGGCAAGTCCTTCCCATGAAGCGATCGAGCTTCCCCTTGCATGGAGAATGCGTTCCATGTAGTCCCAATCATCTTGGCATTGGGGATTAAACGTCAAATGAGAACTATGATGCTCTACCACTTTAATTCCGTATTTGTGGCAAGCTTTTACCGTCATTTCGATGCACCGTAAAATTCTATCCCAATACCGATAGAAAGTCCATCGAAAGTGGGTACAGCTGAACGTCATGACGATATTGATTCCCGCATCGGCTATTCTTTTTGCTTTTTCGTCAAAGTCCTTTTGCGTAAACTTGAACAATTCGTCATCGTTGTACCAAAAAAACCCGAATTTCGCTTCCCATTTATTCATAAGGACCCCCTATTTATATATTCTTTTCACTCTGTCGTTGATGTTGCACAAAATTTCGTAGGTGATGGTGTTTCCTTTTTCCGCTATGGTATCTACCGTACATTTGCCGGAAGGATCGTAACCGAACAGCATCACGTAATCCCCTACCCGTACGTTTTCGATCCCCGTTATATCAATCATGAACTGGTCCATGCAAACGGCGCCGCAAACCGGGGCATACCGATCACTGATTTTCACTTCGTAATTGTTCGTTAAAAATCTCGGAAACCCGTCGGCATATCCGGCAGCTACCGTGGCAATGACCGATTTTGCGGTCGTCTTGTATTTAAGTCCGTAGCTGATATAGCAGCCCTCCGAAAGGGTTTTGATATGGTTTATTCTTGCGTACATGCTTGCACAAGGCTTAATATCCAAAGAACCGATAGAACCCTTACCAAAGGGATTGTATCCGTACATGGCTAAACCCAAGCGAATCATATCCGTTTCGTAATAAGGCGAAGAGATGGCTGCTGCGCTGTTGGAAATATGGGCCGTATCGTAAAGAATCCCGCATTCTTTACAGCCTTTTAGAATTTCGACGAAACGGCGGTACTGTTCTTTTTGGTAAGAACTGTCCGGATTGTCGGAATCGGCGAAGTGGGACATGATTCCTTCCAATTTAATATGGTCCATCGAAGCGATTTTCTTAAGCGAACCCGTCACGAAATCGGAGTCGGGTATGAATCCCACTCGGTGCATACCGGTATCGATTTTGACATGAATAAAAGCGTGTTTATTCAATCTTTTTGCGGTGTTTTGAATAAAGAGGGCATCTTCCATATCGTATACCGTGAAACGAATGTCATGAGTGATCATGGCTTCCGCCCATTCCTTCGGCACTCCGGAAAGAACCAATACGGGCTTTTGAATGCCGGAATTCTTTAAATTAAGCGCTTCTTCCGCATTCGCAACGGCAAACATATGGGTATGCTCCGATCGGTCGAGAAACCTCGAAATTCCTTCGATACCGTGACCGTAGGCATTTGCTTTTAAAACGCACATCACTTTCACGGGACGAGAATAGAGTTTTCGAATGTTTATAATGTTTTGTTCCAATCTATTTAAATCCGTTTCCAAATAACAATTATACATATCGTTGGCCTAAACCCCGAAGTTTTTTCTTTCTATCATATCCTTATGCATCCGGTTTTTCAACCATGAAAATAAGCAAAAAAGAATGCCCCTTGTCGTAAGGGGCACCCATATTTATATCCTTATACTCTCTTAACTCCCAAAACAACGTCGATTCCGTTGATATCCCACTGTTTCACATAGCCGTCCGTTTGTCCTTCGATGATTTCCTTGGCCAATACTTCTTTTTTGATAAAGGCGTCAAACCGATTGAAGATGCTTTGGATCGTATCGTTGCCAACATAGTACACGTTGATGTTGTCCGTAATCTCAAAGTCCGCTTCCTTTCTCATGGTTTGAATCTTGCTCAAAAGCTCTCTTAAGTAGCCTTCATCGATCAATTCCCGAGTCAACTGCGTATTGAGGACAACAACGGTATTTTCACTTCGGTCGGATACAAAGCCTTCTTTTCTTGCCGTTTCATACAACAAATCTTCTTCCGCCAACCGGACCGTTTGGCCGTTCGCTTCGAAGGTAATAATTCCGTTGGCTTTCAGTTCTTTCATTAAAAGGCTTCCGTCGGCGTTCTTTAAGTATTCGTTGATACGAGGAAGCAGTTTTCCGTATTTCGGTCCTACCGTTTTCAGCTGCGGCTTAAAGGAGTAGGTTATAAACGCCTCTTCATCGTCAATGACGGATACATTCTTCACGTTCAACTCGTTTTTGATGATATCCAAAAACTCGTCTTCAGGAACGCGGTCGCTCTTGATATACAAATGACTCAAAGGCTGCCTGTTCTTAATATTGGCCGTATTTCGGCAGGCTCTTCCTAAGGTTACGACATCCAATACCGAATCCATTTTTTCTTCAAGCTCTTTATCGATCCAATCCGGATTGTACTCAGGGTAAGAGCACAGATGTACCGATTCCGGAGCATCGGGGCTCACCGAACGTACCAGATTTTGATACATTTCTTCCGCCATGAAAGGCGTAAAGGGTGCGGACAATTTTGTCAGGGCATCCAAAACCGTATACAAGGTCATATAGGCACTGATCTTGTCCTGAGGCATTCCTTCTTGCCAGAATATTTCTCTGCTTCTTCTTACGTACCAGTTGCTCAATTCGTCCGTAAAGCTCTGCAATGCCCGAGCCGACTCGGTGATTTTGTAGGACGCCAAGGATTCGTCAACATACTTGATTAAAGAGTTGCATTTCGACAGCAACCAACGGTCCATGGAAGACAGTTTGTCGTATTCCAATTTGTAATCGTTGGGGTTAAAGTTGTCGATGTCGGCATACATAATATAGAATACGTAGGTATTCCAAAGGGTTCCCATGAACTTGCGCTGGCCTTCGCTGACCGCTTGGTCGTAGAAACGGCTAGGCAGCCAAGGAGCGCTTGTGGAATAGAAATACCAACGGATCGCATCGGCTCCTTGTTTATTCAAAACGGTCCAAGGATCCACCACGTTTCCTTTGTGCTTGCTCATTTTTTGTCCGTCTTTATCTTGCACCAACCCTAACACGATACAGTTTTTATACGCCGGCTGTTCAAACAGCAGGTTGGAAATGGCATGCAAAGTATAGAACCAACCGCGGGTTTGGTCCAAAGCTTCACTGATAAAGTCCGCCGGGAAATTCTGCTCGAAAAGCTCTTTGTTTTCAAAAGGATAATGCCATTGCGCAAAGGGCATGGATCCGGAATCGTACCAGCAGTCGATGACCTCGGTAACACGCTTCATCTTGCCGCCGCACTTTTCGCAGCGCAAGAAGACCGCATCAATATACGGCTTATGCAGCTCGATATCCTTCGGTACGTCGATACCTTTTTGAATCAATTCTTCGATACTGCCTATGCATTCTCGATGTCCGCAAGCACATTCCCAAATCGGCAGCGGGGTTCCCCAATATCTTGTACGGCTTAATCCCCAATCCACCACGTTTTCCAAGAAGTTGCCGAAGCGGTTTTCGCCGATGCTGGGAGGATACCAATTGATCTTGCGGTTGTTCTCTACCAACATATCTTTGATGGCGGTCATTTTAATGAACCAGGTATCTTGTGCATAGTAGATCAAAGAGGTGTCGCAACGCCAGCAGAAAGGATACGAGTGTTCGTATTCCAACGCTTTGAACAGCAATCCGCGAGCATCCAGATTTTTAATAATTTCAGGATCCGCGTCCTTTACGAATGCACCCGCAAAATCGTTTACGCTGTCGACAAAACAGCCTCTTTCGTTGACCAATTGAACAAAAGGCAAGTCATATATTTTTCCGACTCTGGAGTCGTCTTCACCGAATGCCGGAGCACAGTGTACAACGCCGGTACCTTCGGTCAGCTGAACATAAGAATCCGAAACCACGTAATACGCTTTTTTGTCCGGTTTGGCATAATCGAACAAGGGTTCGTATTCCAACCCGACCAGATCTTGGCCCTTATTGATCTCAAGTACGGTATATTGATCCTTTAAAACCTCTTTTAACAAAGCTTCCGCCATAATGTACGTTTCGCCGTTGCATGATACTTTGGCATAGTTTTCAACGGGGTTCACCGTTAATGCCACGTTGGAAGGCAGAGTCCACGGGGTTGTGGTCCAGGCCAAAACGTAGGTATTGTCTTCCCCTTTTACTTTAAACTTCACGTATATGGACTGCTCTTTAACGTCTTTATACCCTTGGGCAACTTCGTGGCTTGACAACGAGGTTCCGCAGCGAGGACAATAAGGTATGATTTTATGTCCTTTGTACAGCAAGCCTTTTTCCCAAATGGTTTTCAATGACCACCATACCGATTCGATATATTCGTTATGATAGGTTACGTACGGGTTTTCCATATCGGCCCAAAAGCCTACACGGTCGCTCATCTTTTCCCACTCGTTACTGTATTTCCATACGCTTTCTTTACATCTTTTTACGAAGGCTTCCACTCCGAACTTTTCAATATCCTGTTTACCGTCGATTCCGAGTTCCTTTTCCACTTCCAGCTCTACAGGCAGACCGTGGGTATCCCAGCCGGCTTTTCTCAATACATGGTAGCCTTTCATGGTTTTATAGCGGGGTATAATGTCTTTTATGGAACGAGTTAAAATATGCCCGATATGCGGTTTTCCGTTGGCGGTAGGAGGACCGTCATAGAAAGTGAATATGGGGCCGCCTTCATTCATATTCATGCTTTTTTTGAAAATATCGTTTTGCTTCCAAAACTCCAATACTTTTAATTCTCTGTCGACAAAGTTCAGTTCTTTGTCTACCTTTTTGTACATAATAAAACCTCCGTATATGTTCCCTGTTTTTTATTCCGTTTATCACCGGTTGATCTTCTATAATATAAATGAACTTTAAAAAACCTTTCGTCCCAAAGGGACGAAAGGCATAACTTCCGCGGTACCACCCAATTTATTTTTTTACAAAAATCTCTTTGGCAATGATAACGGTGTTAGACCGTTCTTTTCTACTGTATTTCGAAAAGAAATCTCCCGGATGATTTTCCGTCGGCTGTTTTATAACCCTCTCACCTTACGGTTACTCTCTGTGAAAACCCGTCCGACGTACTCGTTCCGTTCATCGATTGTTAACATTTAATATTTTTCAAATTATACAATCATATCATATCTTTGTCAATAACAAAGAAAATCATACCTTTATTTCTCTTTCTTATTCAAAAACGGAAACCACGTCTTTTAATTGCTTACGAATCTCAATGTTTTGAGGACATTTGGTTTCACAAGCTCCGCATTCCACGCACTCCGACGCCTTTTTCCCTTCCTTTTCACTTGTTCCTACCCGACCGTAAAGCCCTTTTGCAAAGGAAGTCAATCCGTATACCTTATGATAATTCATGATTCGAAACAGGTGAGGAATGTTTATTCCTTGCGAGCACGGCAGACAGTATTCACAGCCGGTGCAGTACAAGTCCGCTAAGCTCTTGATTTCATCCAAAGCGTTTGCAACTCTAGCCAACTCTTCTTCGCTTAAAGGAGAAGAATCATCGGCGGTTTTGATGTTTTCGGCAACCATTTTTTCATCGCTCATACCGGATAACGCACAAGATACGTTTGGATTGCCTAAAACAAAACGCAATGCCAATTCCGGCGTACTTGCCGATTCCTTACCGAATATTTTTTTAAATACTTCGGAAGGTGCCACCAGCCTGCCCCCTCCTACCGGACCCATAATCACCACGCCTAACCCTTTACGGTTAGCGTAAGCAATGGCTTCCTCGTTTGCACGGTCCAGCAAATTGTACTGGCAGAGTACGGATTCAAACACTCCCGTGTCGATGATTTTCATCATCACTTCCGGTTTATCGTGAAATGAAAAGGAAATATGCTTGATTAAGCCTTCTTCTTTTGCTTTTATCGCTTCCTTCAACAAATCATACTTTAAAACGATATCGTTCCATACGTTGTCGGTTAAATAATGAAAATGATAAAAATCGATGGGGCCTGCATCCAACCTCCGAAGCTGTTCTTCCAGGAACCTTCTGTAGTCGCCTTTTTCCTTAATCCGAGAAGTAGGTACCTTGGTGGATACATACACTTTTTCCCTGTATCCGTCTTTCAAGGCTTTTCCTAATGTTTCTTCGCTCTTTCCGCCGCAGTAACCGTAAGCGCTGTCAAAGTAGTTGACGCCTTGGTCGATAGCTTGGCGAATAATTTTTACAGACAATTCTTCGTTAACTACTTTCCCGTTATCCGTTTCGATCATAGGCAGTCGCATGCATCCGAAGCCTAATGCCGATACCATGACTCCCGTGTTTCCGAATTTTCTGTACTTCATATCTACACCCTACCTTTACGTCATTATTCCGTTAAAATGATTATACCATAACCCTTCTCGGATCAAAACGGACTGTCTATTCTCCTAAAACCTCTATAATTTCTTTAAGCTGTTTTCGTATTTCGATATTTTGAGGACATTTGCTTTCGCAGGACCCGCACTCCGAGCATTCCGTCGGTCTCGAGCCTTCCCTTTCGTTTTTTCCGATGTTCATATACAATTCTTGGGCATAAGCGGTCATCCCGTATACCTTATGATAATTCATAATGCGGAACAAATGAGGAATGTTGATATTCATCGGGCAAGGCAAACAGTATTCGCAGCCGGTACAGTACAAATTCGCTAAGTTCTTGATTTCATCCAAGGCCTTTGCGATTCTATCCAATTCATCCTTGGTCAACGGCGAAGAATCATCGGCGGTTTTTGCGTTTTCTTCCACCATGTTTTCATCGCTCATTCCGGACAAAGCACAGGAAACATGGGGGTTGCCTAACACAAAGCGCAGTGCCAATTCCGGTGTACCCGCTGCATCACGACCGAAAAGCTTTTTAAATACATCGGAAGGTGCAACCAATCTTCCGCCGGCTACCGGTCCCATGATAACCACACCTAAGCCTTTTTGATTGGCATAGGCAATAGCTTCTTCGTTGCTTCTGTCCAACAGATTGTATTGGCATAAAACCGATTCAAAAACGCCGGAATCGATGATTTTCATCATAATCTCCGGTTTATCGTGGAATGAAAAAGATATATGCTTAATTAAACCCTCTTCTTTCGCTTTAAGGGCGTCGTCAAGCATATCAAATTTTAAAACCACGTCTTCCCATAGCTTGTCGTTAAGGGCATGAAAATGATAAAAATCAATGGCACCTACATCCAATCTTCGCAATTGCTCTTCTAAAAACCTTCGAAAGTCGCTTTTTTCTTTTACGTGAAAGGTAGGCATTTTGGTGGATACGTATACCTTGTCTCGATATCCGTCCTTCAACGCTTTTCCTAATGTCTCTTCGCTTTTTCCTCCGCAGTAACCGTAAGCCGTGTCGAAATAGTTGACACCTCGGTCAATGGCTTGGCGAATGATTTGAACGGATTTTTCTTCGTCCACAATTTGTCCGTTATCCGTATCCAACATGGGTAAACGCATGCATCCGAAACCTAATGCCGATATATTCACTCCGGTGTTTCCAAATTTTCTGTATTTCACATTTTTCACCTGCTTGAAAATAAATTCATATGCTATTATAGCACAACCGGTTACAGTTGTTAGTTTAAATTCGTCCGAGTATTTGCTATAATCAATACGATAGTTATAGTTAATGAAAAAAAGGAGAATCTTTCGTTATGAAAAACCGTTCGCTGCCAATGATCATATTTACAATACTTATCGTTTTCGTCGGGTGCTTTCTTGTATTTTCAATCATTTATGCTCCCGAGATCGTTTTAAAGGCCGACGATGCTTTTAAGCCTCATACGATCAAATCCGGATCCTTTTTTACGATCCAATTGGATACGGTTCCCTCCTCGGGATACGTATGGCGTTTTCAAAACAGTAACGGTGAAGTCGTTCAATACATTCGTGAAGAATACATCCCGCCTAGCGAAACGGATAAAGAAGGTACTCCCGGTCAGCACCGCTTTATATTCCGCGCTATGGGCAAAGGCGAAACGGTTATATCCGTGAGATATGAAAAAGCTTACGAATCGGAAAAACCGATTCAACAAAGGGAATTTAATATCAATGTCAAATAGCTTTTTACCGTAATTCCGAAATCAAATCGTAAGCAAATTCCAACTCTTCAAGGGTACAGTGGGCTTGTACGAAATGGCTCGTGCAAAGCAGCAAGTGCCCTTTTTTGAACAAATTTATAATTCTTTCAATATTGCTTTTCAAAAGATCAAGCTTTCCGAAGCCGATAACGGTCTGCACATCCAAGCCGCCCATAAGAGCGAAGTAGTCTTTATATTTCGCAAAATAAACATCGTAGCTCATACCGGCGGACTCTTGGTAAGGATGAATCACATCAAAGCCCAATTCCACGATGCCGTCCAATACTTGCATAATATTGCCGTCGCTGTGAAGGCTTACGTAGGTTCCCGTTTTTTTCACGGCATCGATCGTAAATTTATGGTACGGATACATCAATTCCCGCCAGACATCGGGACTGAAAAGCAACGAATTTTGAGCGCCCCAATCGTCCGAAATATGAACCATATCCACTCCCAAGTCAATACAATTCAAAGCGAATTGGCGGTTCCATTTTGCCTGCCGCTCGTATACAAGCTTTAATTCCTCCGGATACAGCGCCAGATACAACAGATGGTTTTGAATACCGAAATACGTATTGTTCGCTTCGAATATACCGGGAGTTTGAACATAAGTAAATCGCCCTCTTTGTATCTTATGATGCTCCAGGGATTTTTTGATATTCTCATATTTCGACATGTCATTAACATCGGCCATATCGATCGATAACAAGTCTTCGGGAGTGATTTCTCCGTTACAGGATTCTATTAAAGCGGCAAACCGATCCTTGTTATAACAGCCAGGTCCGCCGAATATATGAGCAAAGTCAAACTCGTACTTATCTTCAAATGCTTCTACGCTACCGTATTTTGCCGAAATAACGTCCTTTAGGTTTTCCTTCAGCCAACCGTAAATCGGTATTTTATCCGGGGTTTTTCCCTCTATAACCGCAATTACTCGTTCTCTTGACAGCATAAAAGTCCTTTCTCTATCCTTTTGAAAAGGTTATATCCGTTCTCTTACGGTTTTAATCCGAACATTTCCTCTTTTAAGTCCAAATAATACAGGTAATCCTCCGGTTTTACGTTGGGAGGGCAACGATGGTCGCAAAACGGAATATAGCCGCCTCTTTCAACATAGGGAACCAAGCTATCCAAATATTTCTTAATAGCTTCCTTACCTGCGCCGAGGGCCATTTTGTCTACTCCGCCCATGATTCTCAGTTCTTTTCCGTATTCGTCCAGCAATTCGCCGGGATGGGCGCAGCTGTTGACTTCAAAAGGAAACAGGCAGTTAATGCCTCCTTCCAAAAAGTACGGAAGCAAAGGACGAACGTCACCGTCGCAGTCGGTGTACCAAAGATCGATTCCGTATTGCTTTAATTTTTTAGATATTCTTTTGTAACGAGGCATGACCACGTTCTTAAAAAAGTCTACCGTTACAATGGGACCGTGGTTGAAGCAAATGTCTTCCCAGCCGCAAGCAAAATCAAATTGGAAATGAGGAAGTACTTGATCCAAAAAACGCTCTACCAACAGGCAGCGGGTTTCCACCATGTCTTCTACCATGTCCGGATAATCATAAATAGCGTAAGCCAAGCCTTCAAAGGTCAGCATGTCGCGGATTTTTCCGATCATGGAACCGCAGTGTACTCCTAACGGATAGTCTCGGTCTTCGGGATGAAGCTTTTTTAATCTTTCGATGTTTACGATTCGAGCGGGATCGTCAATCCGCATTCTTTCTTCTTTGACTCTTTTCCAATCGTCGGGTCCGTTGATGGAAGATTTAATATAATGAGGAATGGTGTCGTGACGGTCCTTCGGTACTTCCGCGATCAACCCGTCGCTGTTTTGCATGATGAGTTTTCCGTTGGCTTCGCCGATAATTTTATCCTCAAAGGGAGGTTTCAGTTCGTCTACACCGCCGACGGTTTTTATGATATCAAAATTAAAAAAGATATCCGCTTCCGCGTTATTTTTGATGTTGTTCCGGATAAAAATATCCCACGTAGTAAAGTTTTCGTTCCAATATCCGAACTCCATGTTAAAGCAACGATCAAAAGGCTTGTAATGCATTTGGGCATTAAAGCGTTCCCTGTCGGTCATCGTACCCTTCCATTTTTCTCTTATAGGCTTAATCGACATGTTGAATCCTCCGCATTCGAATATATATCGCGTATTTTGAAACTTCGTTTCTATCCGATCAAATTAAAAGGCGGAATATGATATTTCGTATGACGCTAATCAATAAAAATGCAATAATCGGTGAAATGTCCAGCATCATATTGTTTCCTATGGATGATCTCGAAATGAGGTTTCGAATAGGACCTAATATCGGTTCGGTTAACTGATACAGAATATTCATGATCGGACCGGTTCTTTGCATCGGCAGCCATGATAAAATAATGCGTATGATAATCAATATTTCAATAATCCGTAACAGTATGTCTATTGCAGCTAATAATAATCGCATAGTATCCTTTCTATAATCCTAAGCATAATGTTGTTCTATTCATTTTATTTTCATTTATTTCATCCAAGAAAAAGTATCTTCTCTATCGGTTTCGTAAGGCTGATCGTCTTCTCCCGTTACGTCGACGTTTT
>JAAYHZ010000367.1 GCA_012744235.1 Clostridiaceae bacterium | reverse complement strand
GGATTGAATCTCCCATGCCCCCGGCGTTTTTTGAAAGATTCCTCGCAAAAAAGAAGGTCATTCTGGAAGCAAAGCCGGATTTTATAAACTGTGCGGAACTGCATTTAAATGAAAACAATATTGAGAACTTTTACGGAGAGAACATGTATATTTCAAGGCACGGATACATCTCTCCGGTTTGGAGTAGGGAATTAACCTTAAAGTTTATGAAAATTGCCGACGATGAAAACTGGGATTTGCTTGTCCATGACTGCTCGAACTATACGAAATTTGCCAGAGGCTTGAATCTGGGAAGTAAAGAGGGGAAGTGGTTCGGAGCCGGCAATTACGGCTGTGAATTCTCTCGCATACCCTATGAATATTTCTTGCCGATCCTGCGAGATGAAAGTTTTCAATTCTTATGCGAAGAAGAGCTGCCTAAAGGCTATAAACCGGGAGAGTTGATTTTTTAAGATTGCACGCAGCATACGGCGAGGCATTTCGTGTTTAAGACTTTTGCGGAGATGCGTAGCATGACATGTGCACATTTTCGTTTTACTAAAATACTTAGTGCGTTATTTGTGTATAATAATCAAAAAATTTCTGGATGAATAAATCATCTTCGGCGGTTATAGTAAATTCATTTGGATTTAGAGACTCAAAGGAATATACTATATATACGCCATTATGGTAAAATGTACTATCTTGCAAAACGTTTGAATAATAACTTCTGTTAGAATGTATAAATCCACTGTTTTCTGAGGTAATATCCTTTATGATGTAAACATTACATAGTAAATTTTGATTAACCTTATATGTCCCTTTTAATTTAATAGAGACAGCCAGTAAAGTATCCGAATCCGCAATTTTCTTTGAGTAATCATACCCTCTTTCGATTTCATATAAAGGTAAATGACCGGAATGTATCATAGTAAATTCATTAACAAGATCATATTCCGGAATTTGATTACTGTTTAAAGATGCTAATAAATTCTGAAGATCCACATTTTCTTTTTTATCATGTAATTCATTCATTAATTCTTGTTTTTCAATATTCAATTCCTTCATTAGTTTTTGTTTTTCCGTTTCGAATCCATTTACCAATATACTGCTTGTTATTAAATAAGTACTCAAACTGCATATGAATGCGACGACGAACAAAAGATAACCACACTTTTTTATCATTTTGACCTTTATCCTTTCAATCATTGTTTTATTTTTCGGTTACATAATTTGGCGGACATGAAAAGAAAGAACCTAAATTAGGCACCTTCGAATCTCTTTTTTATTTCGCAACTCCCTTAATACTCATAATATCACATAAAGAGAGATTAATTGTCTAGCTGACTTCAATCTTATTTATAATTTGCCAAAGAAATAGCAAAACTTTACGTGGAGCGGACTGTTTATGTGATAAATAGTGTAAAATATATGTAGGAAGCATGTTGATGGAGGTGATGTTTGTGAAATGGATAAAGGCTTGCAAAAAGGGCATAGCTTTTTTCTTGACTGTTCTTTATATAGTTCTGACGTCACCTTTTCAATTCGGAAGTGCTTTTGCGAATGCTGAAAAAGGCGGTACTCTGATATTATTAGGCAATGAAGATTTACCCCCTATCGTATACAATGACAATGGTACCGCAAAAGGCGTGGTGGTGGATATTGCCCAAGCCATCGGTGAAAAAATAGGTTATAATATTAAAGTTCTGACGGTCAATTGGGAGAAAGCCCAGCAGATGGTGCTTAAAGGCGAAGCCGACGGACTCCTTCATATAAACCATAGTCCCGAAAGGGAAGTTATCTACGACTTCTCGAATTCTCTTTTGAAATCCGAATTTTCGATTTTTGTTCATAAGGATAACCGAAGTATAAAATACATAGACGATTTAAGGGGAAGGATTGTGGGTGTTGAAGCTGGAGGCTACCCTTGCCTTCTTCTTCAAAACTATGAGGATATCATCCTTGAAAAGATCATAAATTGGAAAGCGGCCTTTAAAGCGCTACATTCGGGGTAGATTGACGCCATTGTAGTGGATCGCTGGATCGGTGAATACGAGCTTGCCAACAGTAAGGTGCCCGATATTAAAATTGTCGTTCCTCCGATTGAAACCCATTATTCCGCCATTGCCGTTCGAAAAGGGGATACGGAAACCCTAGCCTTGATAAATTCCGGCTTGAAAGCCATTACTGAAGACGGCACCTTTGATCGAATCATGGAACAATGGCAGGGAAAACAAGTAATTTATTTAACAAAAGATTATTTACAGTTTTTTTATCTTCAATTTGCTGTTTTCTTTCTCGTATTTGTTGCGCTGATTTCAATATATTTCGTAAGAAAATACCGCAATTTGAACAAGAAGCTGGAGCTTATCGTAAAAGAAAGGACCGAGGAGCTTCGAAGAACGAACGAAATGTTAAAATCCGCGAATTTGAAGCTTGGCCGTATGTCCATGTTAGACGGCCTTACGTCCATTGAAAACAGAAGAGCTTTTGATGCCGCCATCAAGCAAGTTTGGGAATCGAGCACGAAGGAAGAAAAACCCTTGGCCTTGATTATGATCGATATCGATTACTTCAAAATTTTTAATGATACCTACGGACATCTTTCCGGCGATCAAACCTTGAAAAGAATCGCAGAGGTAATCCAAAAGGTGGTAAATAAGCCCGGGAACCTTGCGGCTCGATACGGGGGCGAGGAATTCGCGGTAATGCTGTTGGATACCGTCGCTGAGGAGGCGGCTGTTGTGGCGGAAGAAATCCGAAGAAGGATTGAAGAGTTGGGAATCGAAAATATGGAAGGGAAAAGTATAATAACCGTCAGCCTCGGTGTGGCATCCGTTGTTCCTGTCCGTGGAATGGAGCCCGATGAACTGATTGAGGCTGCGGACAAAGCCTTATACAAGGCAAAGGAAAGCGGCCGAAACAGGGTCGTGGTCTGGGAGTAGGAAAATATGAAGGAGCGTATAAACACGTCTTCTCGTTTAAAGAGCTTAAAAAAGAGGTGAAAAAGAATGGATCAAAGAGAGCTTGAAAGATTTTTTCGCTCATTGGATCGATCCTTTTTTGTGGACGAGAACATGAAAAAACATGCGGATCTGGACCGACCTCTGCCTATAGGCCACGGGCAGACCATCTCACAACCTAGTCTTGTTTTGGAAATGACGAAGCTTTTGTCCCCGGAAAAAGACAGTAAGGTCTTGGAGATCGGGACCGGGTCCGGCTTTCAGACGGCGATTCTCGCAAAAATGTCAGGAGAAGTTTATACGGTGGAAAGAATCGAAGAATTGATGGAGAAGGCCAAAAAGCGGTTGGAGGCGTTAAATTTTACGAATGTGAATTATAAAACGGGGGACGGAAGCATAGGATGGGAAGAGCATGCTCCCTATGACAGGATTATGGTAACCGCGGCGGCTCTTGTTTTGCCGGATGAATTGATCCGGCAATTGGCCCTGGGCGGCAGGATGGTTATACCGGTAGGTCCGCCGAGTTTGCAGGAGCTAAAAGTTGTTTCAAAGTCGGATGAAGGCGATATACAGGTGAAAAGTGCGGGATGGGTTCGATTCGTAGAATTAAGAGGGCGCTACGGCTGGACAAAATAATGGATGCATAAAGGAAAAAGGATCAGGAGCGGATGAAAGGGCTCCCGATCCTTTTTGAATGACAAAATCCTTGTTAAAGCTTATAAACAAGATCGTAAACACTCTTGATGACCGTCTTAAGATTGCCTACTTTTGCCGCATCACCGATTACGTGCACGTTTTTCTTCTTTCTATCGTAAAGCTCCGCATTCGAATCGTATCCTACGCAAAGTACGGCGGAATCGCAAGGGATTTCTTTCTCTCCTTCTTTTGTCGTTATTACAACGGCTCCGTCTTTGATTTCTTTCAGCCTGCTTTCAAGATATGTAGGGATCTTATGGAAGCGGATCAGGTCCCTTAAGCAGGCGGAGTTGGCCATACAGACACCGGCTGCCTTGATGAGAGCCTCCGTCATTTCAACGATAAAGGGCTTCTTTCCTTTCAAGCAGAGGTCATAGGCAACTTCGCACCCTGTAAGTCCTCCGCCGATTACGGCAACGGTTTCACCGACTTCTTTTTTGCCTAACAGATAATCGACGGCATCCATTGCTTTTTCGATGCCGGGAATATCCGGTGCCTTAGGTTTTGAGCCTGTTGCAATAATGACTTCGTCGCTATCCAATTCATCCAAAGATTGGATTTCCCGATTCAGTTCCACCTTTATCGGCAGCCTGCTTACTTCATTCTTGTACCACTCTAAAAGCTCTTTGTCCTTTTCCTTGAAGGAGGGGGCGGAGCCTGCGATAAAGACGCCTTCGAGCCGGCCGTTTTTTTCGTAAATCGTAACCTTATGACCGCGAAGCGTAAGGAGTCTTGCCGCTTCCATGCCGCCGATGCCGCCGCCGATTACGGCAATGTTTTTCTTTTTTCCCGCTTCTTCGATTCGATATTTCTTTTCATTGAGAGTAACCGGGTTCAGTGCACAATTCGCCGCTCCGTCGGCGATATCCATTACAAGCCCTGAGTTTTCCCAATAGGCCACCGGAAGGCATCCGTTGTGGCAGGAAATACAGGGACGGATTTCTTTTTCCCTTCCGCTTTTGAGCTTTGTTAAAAATTCCGGATCGCATAAGAACTGTCTCGCGATGCCAACCCCGTCGATTCGGCCTTCGGCTATGGCTTTTTCCGCTGTATCCGCCTGCATTCTCCCTGCAACGATCACCGGAATATCCACGAATTTTTTGATGTGCTCCGCTTCATTCAAGTTGCAGTTAAGGGGCATATACAGAGGGGGATGGGCCCAATACCAAGAGTCGTAAGTGCCGTTGTCGCAGTCTAATGCATCGTAACCGGCATCCTGTAAGTAGCGAACGGCTTTCTCCGCTTCGGCCAAATCTCTTCCGATTTCGTCGTATTCTTCACCGGGTACGGCGCCTACACCGAAGTCGATGACTTTCGATACAACAGAGAAGCGAAGCATCACCGGATAGTCTTCTCCGCACTCTTTCTTTATAGCTTTGCCCACATCCACTGCAAATCGGTACCTGTTTTCGAAAGAGCCGCCGTATTCATCGGTTCGATGGTTCGTATATTTCGTTGTAAACTGGTCCATCAAATAGCCTTCGTGGACCGCATGTACTTCTACACCGTCTACGCCGATGGCTTTGCACAGCCCGGCGGTCTTCGCATAGCCTTCCACATATTTTTCGATTTCTTCTTTCGTTAAAGCACGGCTTTTGTACTGAGGCGCCCATACCATAGGAAGACCGTCGTCCGGTGCCACCATCATATTATCCAAATCAAAGACAGGTCCCGTGATTTTCCGCCAAGAAGGGCTTTTGGCAATAGTTAGAAGCTGGGCGGGAAGGGTATAGTTTCTTCCATGAAACCGGCTCCGATTTGAAAGAACACTTTCGACCCGTGTGGTTTATATTCTTTTGAATTTCATAAAAGGAGAGAAAAGAATGTCTTACATACCCCTGTTCGATTGGAATGAAGGGGAAGAGTATTCCCGATATGAAGAGTCAAAGCTGATTTGTCCTAGAGGCCGATCATTCATAAATTCACTAGGGAAAGGGTAATGAAGGTTTTTTGAAGCCGCTTTTTTCGTTCCTCCGGTCTATCTTTTTCGAAGATGCGGCTCTCAAGATACCTTTTCTTTTATCGAAGCTTTTCATGCTGAGCGAATAGGATTTAGAAAAAGTTAAGAAAAATTCGGACATACCGGCTTTTCGCAGTGTATAATGGGATGTCAAAGGGTTTTGACAGTGAAAAATCGTTGGATTTCGAATGTGCAAAAGCATTTTGATGGATATAAAGAATGACTTCCTTTAGATTGGAGCATAGAAAGGGGTTAACAAAATGGAGCTCGGAAAACAGATTAAAAAATATCGTCAAGAAATGTCGCTGTCCCAAGAGGAACTGGCATTAAAAGTATATGTGACCAGACAGACCATTTCAAACTGGGAAAACGGGAAAAGCTATCCCGATATTCACAGTCTTCTTCTCTTGAGCGAAGCTTTTGGAACCTCTATTGACCGTCTGATCAAAGGAGATGTAGAAGTTATGAAAGAACAAGTGAAGTCGGAAGACAAAAGGGAACTTGAAAAATTAAGTTCGGTGTACGGGATACTGTTTCTTTTGGTAATCATCACACCGATACCGCTAGTGCACTTTCTTCGCTTTGTAGGAATCGGCATTTGGGCCGTCTTGTTAATCGCCGCATTCTATTTCGCTCATTTACTTGAACGAAAGAAGAAGCAATTCGATATTCAAACCTATCGTGAAATTATCGCTTTCATGGAAGGTAAAAAACTCGACGAAATCGCAAAGGCGAGAGAAGAAGGGAAAAGACCGTATCAAAAATTCCTGCAGGTCATTATAACGGCTATCGCCACATTCGCCGTTGCCCTGCTGTTTACCTATGTGCTGAAGTGACAAGGAAAAAGGCCTGTCGTCCATATTAAATATAATGTAGATAATTTAAATTAAGTGGAGTATATCCTCCGGTTATTAACGTGATAAGCAATTACAACTATGGGATATATTCCGTTTTTTATCAATCATTTCATTAATTTAATATGCTGGACCGGTTAAGTCGCCGAAATGAGAGATTTTTAAGTAGATGCCCAGCCTCCATATATTTCAAAGCCTGATTTCATAATGTTTTCTATCATTTCTTTGCACGAATTAATAAGATCTTCGGAGTCTATTGCTTCAAATAATAAGCTTTCCCGGATGAAAATAGTTGTTGCATTTGTCAGAACAAGAGAATCCGGAAAAGCTTTCAGGGCAAGATTCCGTCCGCGATGTGGAGCAAGAATACGCCCTCATGCTTAATTCCTAATCTCCCCCTTACTGCAGGCTGTTCAAAATCTCCGTGTAAGTGGGAATGGTCCAGTGCTTGCCGCTGATGAGCATTTCCAGTTCATCTACGACAAAACGAAGTTCGACCATTGCCCCGTAAACCTTTTCACGGTATGTCCGAGCTATGGCAAGTTTGTCTTTTAACCCTCGGACCGCCAAGATTTGCTCCGCCAAAAGATTCAGTCTTTTTTCCAGTAGGATTGACAACTTGGATATTTTATTCAGCAGGTTTTCTTCTAAATCGGTTTCAAGATTCAGGTTAACGGCTCTTTTTTGAAGGATTAAATCCGCCAGTTCTTTTTGATAGCCGATTACTGCAGGGACAATTTGTTTGTTTACCATCTCCATCATGGTGAGCGCCTCGATATGGATGGTTTTTGCGTAGTTTTCAAGCAGAATTTCATAGCGGGAATAAAGCTCGTGTTTTGTAAAAACACCGTGGCGGACAAAAAGGTCCACGTTCTTCGGATGAATAAGGGCCGGGAGAGCTTCCGG
>JAAYHZ010000366.1 GCA_012744235.1 Clostridiaceae bacterium | reverse complement strand
GTACATCGGAAATTGATAATTGCCTTCTCTTAATTCAAGATTCAGCATAATTTTTGATAATGTGATGGTTCCGCCGCAATAATTTTTATCTTCGCTTTCGATTTCGGCCGACCATTTTTCCGGTATCGCCGGAGGGAAGCCATATTCCTGTGAACACAAAAGATGTATGATTTCTTTTCTCCGCGCAGCCCAATCGTCTTTCGTTACGACTTTCCTACCGTCATTAAACTGCAGAACATCCGGTACCATTCGTTTTTTTAATTCTTCTTGTAACATATTACTACCCTCCAATTACACATTTGGATACAAAAACATCCGCTTGTTATCATTCCGCTGCTTTAAAGTTATAAATGGGCTTTATTATTTCCTCTATAATTGCAGTATCTTGTATGTTCTTAAAGATTTCTTCTGCAGGCTTATATGCCAAAGGGCATTCGTCCAAGGTATCTTTATTAATACAAGTAGAAAAAATGCCTTCCATTGTTGCCTTGTATTGGGTTAAGGTCAATTTTTCTTTTGCTTGTGTTCTGCTCATTAAACGTCCGGCTCCGTGCGGTGCCGAATAATTCCATTCCGAATTTCCTTTACCGATGCAGATAAGACTACCGTCTCGCATATTCATAGGGAGCAAAAACCTTTCTCCTTTTTTCGCAGATACGGCTCCTTTTCTTAAAATCATACTGTCGGTGTCTATATAATTGTGGATGGTTGTAAATCGATCAACAACGGTTAAATTCATACCCTCTACGATTTCTAGAACCATGGCTTTTCTATTCAGCATAGCAAACTGTTGTATTATCTTCATATCATGAAGATAGTCATTGAATAATTTACCGGAAACATAAGCTAAAGTTTTCGGGATTTTACTTCCGGTTTTTTCACTTCTAAGTGCTTCGTATCCTTTTCGCTGATAATGGTTCGCCACTTCCAGCCCTAATTGTCGGCTTCCGCTATGAACCACAAGATAAAGCCGGTCTTGCTTGTCCTTATTGACTTCAATAAAGTGATTACCCCCACCTAAGGTTCCGATACTCAACCTTGCACGCGATAAGTTAACGTGACCTTTACACCTTAATTCATAAAGATCAATTCTCTCATTATATGCATGAGCATTTCTTCGAACATCAAAACCGGAAGGAATATTTGCACGGATATATTTGTCCAATTTATGTAAATCCAATGATTTCTCCTCTAATCGGACGACTTCCATACCGCAGCCAATATCTACACCTACTAAATTCGGTACGATCTTGTCCGTTATCGTCATGGTGGTTCCGATGGTACATCCTGCACCGCTATGAACATCCGGCATGATTCTTATCTTGCTACCTTTAACAAACTCTTGGTCACACAGTGTCTGTATTTGTTGAATGGCACCGTCATCAACAAGGTCGGTAAAAATAATGGCATTTGCATATTTTCCTGTTACCTCTATCATGTCACTTCCTTTCCTTTCTTTTTTATATTGAAATCGCTAAAGGGAGTATTGGCGAACCTCTGCAACCTGCTTATAAATTTGTCTTTCTTTTTAAGGTTTCCTCGTTGTTCTCAAAAAATCCTTTTTTCAATCCTTTTTGGTAACGTTCCGGTCCGGCACATCCCTTCCACTGGTATGCCGAAACGTATTCATAATCACAAATACCAAAGTTGGACGGAATATTTTCATAAATACGTCGAATGATTTCAACGGCAGGTAAAGTTTCTCCCGGCAACATATCCAGCCTTTGCAGCGTATCAACATCTTTTTTACGGTCTCTCAAATGACATCCGACAAAACATAGTTTTCGATCGTTATCAAAACCGTAGCAAGGAGGGCATACCATGCAATCTCCGGGTCCTTCAATTAAGGTTACCGGAATATCGGGATTATTCCTCATTTTCATCCATAATTCATATAAATTATCTTCTGCAAGAGGCTCGTAAACATCTCTTGATATATAGCATATGATACAGAGTAAATGATGAGCTCGGATTACCAGTCGGTCGGCTTTTTCAATTTCCTTACAAGAAATCTCTTTCCAATACTTCATTAAATCTTTGTCTTTTAGCTTATTGAGTCCTTTGCTTCCTTTGGCATAAAACTCTTTATCCGCTAAAGGGCAAACGGGCCAATTATTGCCTTCCTTCCCGTTATACCCGCATATTTCTTTAACATCTTTAATTCTTAGGTCAATCATTTCATAAAGGTCGCGAGCAATTCGAATATCTCCCGGCAATAAGCCCAGCTTTTGCAAAACATCCAAATCCCTTTTTCTCTCTTGAACGCTTTGACTAAAGAACATTAAGGTTCTGGCTCCCATATCATCAAAAGATGTTTCCAGCTTAATATGTACTTGAGGATTTTCTTTGATTAATTTAAGCTTTTCATCAAGCTTTTCTTCTTCCATAAAGGGAAGACATCCTCCGCCGTTCAGACATTTCAAGCAGAGCAATCTACCCGGTCTTATGGCAACACAATTAACATCCCGATCGCTTAATTCAATACTACACGAGTTACACATCGCGGCACCTCCCATTCAGGTATGAATCCTTACGTTACAATTATACCTTGTCATCACAACCTAATTACAATATATATTAAATGCTTACAGCGGAATATGCAAATAGTGATTAGGGACAAATAAATTGAGAAATGTCCCCTTTTTATAGTTTTGATGAGAACCGTCCCCCTTTATTCCTTAAAAAAAGTTTCCGCATCGTAAGAAAACACGACCGGAACTTTTTTAATTCAAATTTGTATGCAAAATTTTCTTTATGCCAATTACCAAACAACGGAAGGTTCTCCATGG
>JAAYHZ010000365.1 GCA_012744235.1 Clostridiaceae bacterium | reverse complement strand
ATTTTCCTGTTTTCCGGCGTGGTAGCGGCGGCATTCGGAACCTACGCCACCTTGTTCGTCAGCCTTTTTATCGGTTTTGTGGCGGGAACGGTGCCTTCACTTTGGCAAAACGCAGGCGAAAAAGGAAGAGGAGCCAAAGAATATATTGCTCTGTTTCTGTCTTCCTTTGTAATTATCTTCTTTATGCTGTCCGGTGAAAAAGAACTGACTGCCGTTGAACCCAACTTTCTCATATGGATCGGCGGCGGTATTTTAGTCGGCTTAGGGTTTATTGTACCCGGTCTTTCTCCTTCCAACTTTTTGATCTATTTCGGGATGTACAGCAAAATGACCGACGGAATCAAGGCGTTGGATTTTTCCGTTATCATCCCTTTGATCATCGGCGTCGCTATCGCGGTTATCGCTTTTGCCAAGCTGGTGAGCATCCTATTCGAACGCTTTTACGGCATTATGTACCACATCATTGTAGGAACCGTACTAGGCTCTTCCGTTGCCATATTTCCTACCGTTGTAGCACCCGGATTCACGAAGCAAGGGCTTTCGGCAATGGGGCTTACATTCGTATCGGCACTTTTGTGGGTGATTATCCTGTTTTGCTCGGGCATGATTGCATCCCTTTTGTTCGGCATGGTGGAAGAGCGGTACAGCCCGGAAAAACGATAAAGGGCATTTTTTAATCCATGCCCTTTAATCTTTCATTTCCTTTAGCAAATCCTCCGCCGCATCCAAGATCATGTCATACCCTTCGAAGCCGACGATAGACCACGGTCCCGGGTTTACTTCGTATCCGCCTTTATCCCAAGCCTCTTTCGGAGCAATGTACCCTAAGTATCCGTTCGCATACCCCACCGGAATACCGATACAGGGTGAGGCCAAGCTTTTTATCGTCAGCCCCAGCTTGCAGAAGGGTTCTCCGGGGATTCCCGTCAAGAGGGCATTGCCGATTCGAAGGATTTGTACCTCTCCTCTAAAGGCTTCGTCCTCCATTTTCAATCGATAATACAATTCTTCTTTTCTTTTTAATTCCGGAGGAAGGGGCTGTCCCGCGCGAATCCGTTCATCCATTGTCGCCACGAAATCCTCCGTCTCTTTTCCTTTCGGAAGGGGTCTTGAAGGAAGAAGAAGCTCCTTCGACTTCGATTTTATGAAAACCGGTTGAACGGCGCTTTTGGCTATACTCATCCGGCCGTATAATTTAAGGACTTCTCCGGCTAATGCCGTACCGGTATAGTAGGTGTCGTTAAAATTTTTAGTATTGCCTATGACAGGGTCAATATCTCCGCACGCACCTTGTAGGAACAGATCTCCTTCCAGGTTTTTTACGGACTTTTCGAGACATGCATGAAAAGCCTCCAAATAGTCTGCGGATATTTGATCCTGTACCTGCAAAATGACCGGGTGGCATGCAAATTGGGTCAATAACACGTTCCGATCTTCTTGTACGGATTTAAATAACAGGACGGTAACTTGCGTATCTAAAATCGGGTCATTTCGACGGTTATAGGAGATTCCTTCCGCGGAGCCCGTCATTACGTACATATTTGCTTGAAACGTATTATTCAACGCTTTTAAAACCGCATCCGATATTTTATCCTGCAATTCCTCCAGCCAAGCCACGGTATTGGCATCGTCTTTTATCGGCCGAAGATTGATGGTCTCCGGTGCGGAATGAATGTGAGGCGATGCCAGCATGACGGAAGTCTCCGGTATCCCGGTCTTTTCCGCAATTTTCTTTCGGACCTCCGAAGTGTAATTTCTGTCTTCTCCCAAAACCGCATTGGCAATACCGATGGTGTCCGTACCGATGATAACAGCCTGTTCTTTCGAATCGGAAACGGTAATTACCCTGGCATACAACGGGTCATGGACACCCTCAAACAAGGTGTGCCGAGGATTGAACGCAAGGTACGGCGTCGGTTTATCCGGTGTAATGTCGACTTTAGCAAATCCAACCGTATAACAATTACTCATTTTTTAATCCTTTCGCTACTTTATGAATTGCCTTGGCTACGTCTTGAATATCTTCTTCGGTCCAATTCTCGTAAATACGCATAACGCCGATGGAGCGAAGCTCGGCTTCCGCAACGGGACATAATCCCCTTTTGTACTCGATCGGTTGGTCCCGTAAGCTGAAAGGATAAGAGGAGCTGCCGAAGGTTCTCTTTTCGGTCAAAGCATCCGTACACAAATAAATGGGATCCACGGTGTATCCCCACCAAAAAGGAATACCCTCCGCCACCAATGCCTTCACGAATTGAACGGCATCGTATTCTATGAACTTAATCGGATACTGCCAATATGAGTGCTTGGCTCCTTCGGTAACCGGGGCGGCGACAATTCCCGGGACATCCTTTATCCGTTCGGTCAAAAGGTCTCCGAGTCTGTTCATGGTGTTAACCACATTCTCCGTCTTTTTAAGCTGGGCGAGAGCGACCGCTCCGGACAAATCGTTCATTCGATAGTTTAAGCCTAAGAACGAATAGGATCTTGGACCCCATTGGTGGCGATTTTCCCATCCCTTGTCTCTGAATAAGGAGGCGCGCATGGCCAAATCGTCCCTGTTCGTGATGACGATTCCTCCTTCACCGGCAGTCAGGTGTTTGCTCTGCTGCATGGAGAAACAGCCCATATCACCGATGGTACCGGCTAACCTTCCTTTATAGTAGGTAAAGTATGCTTGGCAGCAATCTTCAATAACTTTTAATCCGTGCCTGTCGGCGATATCCATAATACGGTCCATATCGCACGGATTTCCGAAAAGATGAACGACAATGATGGCTTTGGTTCGATCCGTTATTTTACGCTCGATATCTTCGGGGTCCATCGTAAACGTGTTTTCCTTCCAATCGGCAAATACCGGAATAATGCCTTGGAACAAAAGACCTGCAATGGTTCCGAAATCGGTAACCGGTGCCGTTATTACCTCGTCACCCGGGTTGGCATCCAATGCGGCAATCGCCATGTGAACCGCTGCCGTTCCCGATGAACAGGTTATGGCGTACTTTACACCGTACTTTTGAGCGAATTCCGCTTCAAATTGCGTCGTTTTATTTCCCTTCGTATAGAATAGATTCTGGGTCAAAATCGCTTCGGTTACCTCGCGAATTTCCTCTTCGCCGAAGGGCTTTCTTGCCGGCATCGGTTTTTGTCGAACGGGTGTCCCCCCGTAAATGGCCAATTTTTCTTGATCACTCATCGCTTTTACCTCCGTAGGAGATTTTTAAGAAAGTAAATTCCGCACCCAACATTATTATACATAAGTACAAGTAAATTTCCCTAATAAAAATCGCGAAACATCATTTTTTGCATACAAGAAGATTCTCCTTGCCGTTTTCATAAAAGGGCGCTTTGTCAAAGCTTCCAAAGATATCTTTAATCTTCAATCCCGATTGCAATACGGCGGATTCGATTTGATGCTTGTAATAATATTTAAGCTTGAACTCTTCGATAATCGTCGTCATTTGCCCGCTAGGATCCGTTACTTTAAATATGTATTGAGGGTATACATAAGCCTTCGTTGTCCAAAGCATAAAGCCATGCGGAATTTTGATAAATGTTTTCCCTCATATGCTCCTCCCGGTGAATTAGTAATAATTCTTTTCAAAAATGTCCTTGATTCTTTTCATGTCCCTTGTGGCACCCAAAGCTACCATCAGCTTAATTCTTGCTTTTTGGCCGTTTAAATTGTCTCCTAAGATAACCCCTTTTTCCGTCAGCTCTTTACCCGCACCGGGGTAGCCGTAGCTGTCCAATACTTTCCCGTTGTGGCAGCGGGAGACCAAAACCACCGGTATCCCTTTGTCCAAAGCATATTCGATACCGGGAACCATCTTAGGAGGTATGTTTCCCCTTCCCATTCCCTCGATAACCAAGCCGTGGGTTCCGGAATCCACGCAGAATCGAATCAGGCGGTCGTCCATGCCGCAGGCGGTTTTGATCAGATCCACATTAGGGTCGATTGTCTCGGTGTCGATATATTGCCATTTGGTGTACCGATGATAAAAGTAGGCTTTGTTGTTGTCGATAAAACCGATGGGACCAAAGTCGGGGCTTTTGAAGGTATCCAAGGAGTGAGTATTGGTTTTGGTCACTTGAGCAGCGGTATGGATTTCATTATTCATGACCACTAAAACACCTCTGTCATAGGCTTCGTCGGATATGGCGGTATAAACGGAGTCCACCAAATTCGCGGGACCGTCCCAGCCCAATTCCGAGCTGCTTTTCATGGAACCCATAAAGATGATGGGCTTCCTTGTGCGGGTAGTAAGATCCACCAAATAGGCCGTTTCTTCCAATGTATCGGTACCGTGGGTAACGACGGCGCAGTCAAAGCCTTCGTCGTCCAATTTTTTCTTTATGAATCTCGAAAGCTCAAACATCATTTCCGGTGTCATATGAGGCCCCGGAACGAAACTGAAATTATGATAACGTATCTTTGCCAAATTTTCAAGATCCGGCACCATGTTTAAAATATCTTCTCCGGACATAGCCAAAACATTTGCATGGGTCTTATTATCAATCTTCATGGCAATGGTTCCGCCGGTAAACACGATGATTACTTTTTTCATAAGCCTTCCTTCTTTATCCGTATTCTTTTGCAAAATGCGAGTAAATTATATCCTATTGTTCGGTGTTTTTCACCCCTTTATCCGTCCCGTTGACTGTTTACGAAATCAATTCCATATTTTCTTCCATCGGTCCGTGCTATAATGGAATCGGTTCATATATTTATGAAAAATCATCGTGATAACATACGCCAAATGAAGGAGAATTTCGGTATGATCATCTCTTTGGAACAACAAGAAGCCATAAAAAAACTCATCGACGACGCCGTATCCGCCGGAGCCTTTCCTTGCGCTTCCGTTTTGGCAGGCACAAAGGATACGATACTGTTTGAATATCGAACGGGGAACAAGCGGGTGTATCCGGATGCCGCGCCTTTGGATAAAGACACCTTATTCGATTTGGCGTCCCTTACCAAGGTTTCGGCCACCGCTCCCTTGGCCATGGTGCTTACGGATAAAGGGATCCTAAGCTTGGGAGATAAGGTTTCCGACTATCTTCCGCAATTTTCAGCCGATCACACAAAGGACATCCGAATCGGCCATTTGTTAACCCATACCGCCGGTCTTGCGTCATACATTCCTCTTTATAAACACTGTAAAAGCTCCGAAGAGGCCTTCGACCTTATCGCAAAAGAAGGGGTTTGCCACCCGACGGGAGAGCAAGTCATCTACAGCGATTTAGGGTTTATCCTCGCAGGCCGCATATTGGAGATTGCAGGGGGCGATACCTTGGATAACCTGTGTAAAAAATATTTGTACGAACCGATGGGCATGGAGCAGACCTTTTTTAATCCCGAGTCGGACAATACCGCGTCCACCGAAAAAAAGCCTACCTCAACGGAATACATCAACGGGGTCGTTCATGACGAAAACGCCCGATTTTTCGGAGGCGTATCCGGTCATGCCGGGCTTTTTTCCAATGCCGAAGACATTCGAAAATATGCCGTTATGCTGTTGTCCAAAGGGAAAATCAACGGAACGAGAATTTTGTCCGAGTCTGCCGTTTCCACCATGACAAGAAATTATACAAGACATTTAAACGAAGATCGAGGAATCGGTTGGTCCGTAAAAACCGACCGAGTGCCGGGAACGGATTCTTATGCCGGTGCGGGAGGGGAGCTTACCTCGGTAGGCTCATACGGCCATACCGGATTTACCGGAACCTCCTTATGGGTGGACCCTCATTACGGCGTATACGTCATTTGCTTGACCAATCGCGTCCACTACGGAAGGGAAAATACCAAAATCATTCGATTCCGAAGACTTCTACACAACATGATCTTTGCAGCTTTAGAAAAATAAAAAAGGAAAGGAAAATATCATGAGCAAGGTTTCGGTATACAACGGTATCGATGTCATCGATCGATACGATCACCGGTTTCAAGGCAAAAACATCGGCCTCATAACAAACCCGACAGGTGTCGACAAAAAGCTTCAATCTACCGTAGACATATTAAACGAAAAATACGGTCTTAAGGCATTGTTTTCCCCGGAGCACGGCGTGCGGGGAAACGTGCAGGCAGGAAGTGCCGTGGAAACCTATACGGATTCGAAAACATCTCTTCCCGTCTACAGCCTGTACGGTAATACAAGAAAGCCCACGGCCGAAATGTTGGAAGGGATTGACCTTATGGTTTTCGATATTCAAGATATCGGAGCAAGATATTACACCTATATCTACACCATGGCGTATGCCATGGAGGGATGTGCTAAGCTCGGTATTCCCTTCGTCGTGCTTGACCGAATCAATCCCTTAGGAGGTGTACTGTTGGATGGGAACGTTTTGGATGCGAAAAACTCTTCCTTTGTAGGAAGATACCCCATTCCGGTACGGCACGGGTTAACCGTTGGAGAATTGGCTTGTCTTTTCAACAATGAATTCGGAATCCGTTGCGACTTGGAGGTTGTCCCCGTAGAAGGCTGGAGCCGAAGCCTCGCTTTTAACGAAACGGATTTGCTATGGGTAAGCCCCAGCCCCAATATTCCTACCTTTGAAACCGCCCTTATTTACATCGGTACCTGCCTGTTGGAGGGCACCAACGTTTCGGAAGGCCGCGGCACAACCAAGCCCTTTGAGCTTATTGGCGCACCGTGGATTGACCCTTACGATTTATCCCGCATCTTGAACGATTACGGCTTTGACGGTGCATTGTTTCGCCCCGCCTATTTTACGCCTGTCTTCTCCAAATACCAAGGCCAATTGTGCGGCGGCGTACAGATCCATATAACGGATCACAAAAAGGTAAAGGCCTTTGAAATCGGAGTGAAGCTGATTTACACCCTCATGGATCGATACAAAGAACACTTTGCCTTTCTTCCGCCCTACAAGGAAGGAAGTCCTCCTCCCTTCGACCGCCTTGCGGGAACGGACATCATTCGCTTACGGAACACGGACTACAAGACCATGATAAAGCAATTTGAAGAAGAGCTTGAAGCATTCCGACGATTAAAGGAAAAGTATCATTTGTATTGCTAGGGTATAAAAAATCCTGATAAGATCAGGATTTTTTTCATTTTGCGTTTTTTCGTCTTTCCTTACAGCGTGACACCGTCTTTAAACACGGCGATCTCACGGTACCCGTTGATTTCGTTTTTCGTTTGAGCTCCGTTTGCCACCTTTAAGATATATTCGAACAGCTCCTCCGTAAGAGGTTTTCCCTCGAGTACGGGGCTTGCATCAAAATCGATCCAATTCGCTTTACGCAAGGCCAATTCCTTGTTGGTGGAAATTTTGATCGTAGGCACAGGCGCGCCTACCGGGGTGCCTCTGCCCGTGGTAAACAGGATCATATGTACCCCCGCCGCCGTCAGGTTGGTTATGGCCACAAGGTCGTTCCCCGGACCGTTCAGTAAGGAAAGACCTCTTTTGGTTACGGTATCGCCGTAATCCAAAACGTCCGTCACCGCGGAAAGGCCGCCTTTTTGTACGCAGCCTAAGGATTTTTCCTCCAAGGTGGTAATGCCTCCCTCCTTGTTGCCCGGAGACGGATTCTCGTAAATGACTTGGTTGTGACGGATAAAATATTCTTTAAAATCGTTAATGAGCTTGACCGTTTTCTCAAAAACCTCTTTGCTTTCACATCGATTCATCAGGATTTGCTCCGCACCGAACATTTCCGGCACTTCCGTTAACGCGCAGCTTCCCCCGTAAGAAATCAGCTTATCCGATACCCTGCCTACAAGAGGATTGGCGGTGATTCCGCTGAAGCCGTCGCTTCCGCCGCATTTTAAGCCCAATTTTAATCGGCTCACCGGAACGGGAGTCCTTTTAAATGCCGCGGCATATTCCTGAAGCTGCCGTATTTGTTTTACGCCTTCTTCCGTCTCATCGGAAAAATCCTGCGCATTTAAAAACTTCACTCTTCTTTCGTCGTAATCTCCTAATACCTTTTTGAATGCTCCGATGTGGTTGTTTTCGCAGCCTAAGCCTAAGACCAAAACACCGGCGGCATTCGGGTGGTTCACCAGCCCCTTTAATATCGTTTGGGTGAGACTTTGGTCGTCTCCCATCTGGGAGCAGCCGTAAGGATGGGGAAAGTACAAGGCTCCCGTAGGCTCGCTTAGCCTTTGTGCGGTTTTGTTTACGCACCCGACCGTGTTGACGATCCATACATCGTTTCGAATACCCACATCGCCGTTTTCTCTTATATAACCTAAAAACGTAACATCGTCTTTCGGCTCCGGCAGCGGGTAAAAGGAAGGATTGTATTCGTATTCCAAAAAGCCTTCCAAGCGTGTTTTCACATTATGAACGTGGACATGCTCTCCCTTTTTTATATCCTTCGTTGCAACGCCGATGGGAAAGCCGTACTTGATGATGCTTTCCCCTTTTTGAATGTCACGATCGGCGTATTTATGTCCGTTTTCAAGGTTTATGACCACATTATCCAAACAATTGATTTTCATACCGGATTACCTCTTCCGCTAAAAATGAACAATCCGAATCCCACAGGGACTCGTTGGCTAATATCTCTTTTACGGATGCCTTCTTCATAAAGTCCAAAACGTCCGGATCGTCGTTAGCCATGGGGGTTTTGTAGAACCGTATCAGGCTTGCAAATGCCATCAGCAAATATTCGGGCATGCATCCCTTTCTTTTTATATACTCCAATATGGAAGGCAGCACCCTTACCTTAAACTTGCTCACGGAATTTAAGGCAATGGAGGAAAGCCTGTGCCGTATATACGGGT
>JAAYHZ010000364.1 GCA_012744235.1 Clostridiaceae bacterium | reverse complement strand
GTATACGGATCTTAAGTATTCTTCGAAGTCAAAAGAGCCTAAAACGTTTTTACCGTCTCGCAATTCCAAAAGAGACAGAATGTTTTCGTTGTTCCCGCTGTTAATCAATTGGTTGACTTCTTCGGAGGATCCTGCGATGTTATATACGTTTTTCACGATGGCATCGTTCACCCTCATTGTAGATGCCGTCAAGCCGTTAGGATCGAAGAAGTCGATACCGGTTTGCGAAAGAACGCCCTCCGAAAGATTCGGATAGCTCCATCCGCTTCGGTGCACTTCGTTGAACTTTTCCACGAAGTTTTCGACAAAGGTGTCCAATTGCCGGATATAGTACGGGATCCCTTTGTTGTCCTCCGAATCGCCGTCTCTCATATCCATATAGCCCTTCAGCTTACCGGAAGAGAAGGAGCCTATTTCCGTCGCATTCACACCGTCAATTACCGTGCCGGAAGAAGGATCTTGAATATACAGGGAGTGAAAAAAATCCTTGCTTCCGTCCGGTAAAGTTTTATGATAAGTACCGAATGTAAAGTACTTGTCGTGATCGATTAATGCGATCTCTCTTTCCGTTCCCGTCTCGTCCTTGATTGTCATATTCACCTTCAGGACGTCTTTTCCGTCGACGGTCTCTTCACGGTATTGAATGCCTACGTATTCCGACAATTGATCCAAAAGCAAATCCCTTTTATCTCGAAGATCGTTGGCTCTTAGGCCGTTCGATTCGAATCTTGCGATTTGCTCGTTCAAAGCCGCAATGTTTTTAATATATTCGTTTACTTGGGCAACGGACTTTTCCAACCGAAAATCCATTTCCTTTTGAATATCTTCCAAGGCGGAGGCTTTAAAACGTATGGTTTCGGTCAGCCTTACGGCCTGTTCCATAAAGCTTGTCCGAATATCCTTGCTTCCAACGTTCTTCGATAGCTCCTCCAAATTGTTAAAGAATTGATTCAATATGGCGTTGATTCCCGTATCGGAAGGCTCTCTTAATATGTCTTCCGCAAAAGACAAGGTTTCGGCCTTCACCTGCCATTCTGCGTATATGGAGTTTTCTTTTCGAAACTGCCTGTCCAAAAATGTATCGCGGACTCCTACTATGTCAATTAAGTTTACTCCCGCCCCTACTTTATTCCCCGTAAGGTTGGCAAGCTGCGACATGTTTATGGAAGGGGCTACGGATGTGCCAACCGTTCTTTGTCTTACATATCCTTTGGTTTCGGCATTTGCAACATTGTGAGCCGTTACATCCAATGCCTTTTGATTATACGACAATCCGCTTTTCGATATCTCGAATCCGTAAAATGTTGATCTCATAATTCCCTCGTTCCGTCAGACTTTGGTGTCGATAATATTCCGCTTTTGCACTGCGGGGCGGTTCCCCCATTCGGTGTAGATGCCGTCTTTTTCCTCTCCCATTAAGGCATAATTCAATATTTCCTGTATATATTGAAGATTGTTGTTCAATAGCTTCATGTTAAGATCGTTGGCTTCCTTCTGCTTTCTCAAAATCATCCGAAGCTCTTGTACAAGGGGGATAAACTTGGACCGGTAAGAAGAAGGCATCCGATCGATGATCTCTTGTATGTGAATCTCGTGAAGGCCCGGCCCCAATCGCTGTGCAAGGGTTTTCGTAAGAGCCTCCCTTGTTTTTTCTTTCTCGTCTAAGGATGCAAATATGCTTTGTTCTTCGCTTACGATTTGTTCCAGTTCTTTTACACGATTGTGCATGATCACATCCGTCTTTTTCTCGGAAAGCTTCAGCATCCGGCTAAAAAACGCTTTTTCCTCAAGCAAGACGTTTAACAATTTTTCATACAGCTTTTCCTGTTCCATAAAAAGAATCTCCTTCGCACCATCGTTTCAACCGCTCTTTTAAAACCTTAAGGCCGAATTTTATTGCTGTCTTGAATCATTTTTTCCGCTACGGCGGTGCTGTCAACCTTGTACGTGCCGTTTTCGATCGCCTTTTTAATCCCTGCGACCTTTTCCGCCCGAATGGAGCTGCCTTGCGCTTTCGCCGCTTTAATGGCGGTCAAATATGTTTTCGCCTCATCCGAAAGCTCCAATATATCGTTTTCCCGTATCACATCCGACTGCTTTTTTGCATTGACCGAATTCGTTTTGTATAGAGATACCGCATCCGGCGGTTTAATCGGGTTAATCTTCATATTCTCACACTCTCTACCTCATGATATTATTCGTTATTTCTTCCATTTGGTCTGCCGTCGTGATGGCGCGAGCGGCTACCTGATACGCTCTTTGGGAGCGTATTATTCTTGTCAGCTGCTCCGCGGTGTCGACGTTGGAGGCTTCCAAAAAGCCTTTTCGCACCTCGTCGTTTCCCGATAAGGCGGCTTGACCGGACACCTCGGTTTCCGAGTAATAATTTGCGCCCTCCGAGGATAACCCTTGGGGATTCGTAAATTCGAAAACACCGGGAGAAGGATAATCCTCGTTCGTATTATCCGGTATGAAAATTCTGTTCCTATTGCTATCCAAAACATAATGCCCATCTTTTGTGAGAAGGAAGCCGGTTTCTCCTCTGTGAAAGCTTCCGTCTCGGGTAAAGCGTATTCCTTCGTTCGTTTCTATCGCAAAGAATCCGGTTCCGAAGATTGCAAAATCATAAGGGTTTCCCGTTTCTTCGATAGGACCTTGCGTGAAGGCGGTTTTGATATCGCTTAAAAGAACTCCGTGGCCTTGCTGCAAATTGTTTTCCGCCGACTCTTCAGCGGGAGTATGCATGGTGCGATATATGGCATCTTTAAAGCCTGCCGTTTTGCTTTTGTAGCCGGTCGTATTGATGTTGGCGATGTTATTGGCCGTAACGTCCATGCTTTTTTGCTGTGCCGTCATTCCCGAGGCCGCGGTATACAATGCTTGGATCACCGTTTCTCACCTTAAACCTTTCCGATTTCGTTGACTGCTTTTCCTAATGTATCGTTAATAATGGAAGCCATTCGTTGATGGGTCTCGTATGATCTTGAAATTTCAATCATATCCGTCATTTGCTTTACCAAATCCACGTTCGACCCTTCCAAGAATCCTTGATGTACCCTTGCATTCGCCGCTACGGCTCCTGCATCATCTAACGCTTCGTACAAATTGTCTCCGATTTTTCTTAAGCCTTCGACGTTTGTAAAATTCGTCAATTGTATGGTGTTAATGTATACGCCTTCGTTATAGACGTTGCCTTCCTTGTCGATTTGTACATCCTCCGATGCCAAGACGAAGGGCTCTCCGTTCGTTCCTAAGAGGGGATATCCGTCCGCCGTTACGATCCTTAAATTTTCATCGACTCGAAAAGCTCCGGCT
>JAAYHZ010000363.1 GCA_012744235.1 Clostridiaceae bacterium | reverse complement strand
CTTACATAGGTATGCAAGGGTTCATTCAGACCGGATTCCAATGCTTTTTCAAAGGCGAAAAACACATCGTTTTTAACCGATGACCATCGTGCCAGTACGGAGATAAAAGAAGCCAAATCGTTTTGGGTTTTCTCCGCGAAGTAGCTTGATAAAAAATCCAATAACAGGAGGGGGAGTATGGCGGCAAACACGGATAAGGCCGATGCCGCCGCCAACGAACCTTCCTTCGAAAGAGTCACGATAAAAACGGTCACGGCGATGCCGAATTCCAAAAACAGGAGTGGAAATAGCCCCATAAAAGGCAAATACCTTTTAATGTTACTCTTTTCAATGTATCGATCGTTCAAGCGATTCATCCATCGGTACGGATAGGATACCGGTCGCATAATTTCTTGCCGGCGCTTGTTTACGGCGGCTTTCACTTTACGAAAAAAGGCGTCTTTAATGAATACCGAGGCTGCAAGATAGGAGAAACAAAAGACGGTACCTATCGTTAAAATTTTCAGCAAAATTTCCTTCAACGGCAAAGACTCATCCTCCTTTTAATCGCAATCGTTCGGACGGCTTCTGTACCGTTTCGCCGCTTTGTCTTTTGTATAAATAGCGAGTAGCCACCGATCCTTTCTCTTCGTCGTATCCTGCAACCTCAAGTACTTCATCCACTTTAAAATTTCGAAGATATACGACGGCATCGATTCCTTCTGCCGCCATTTGCATGATGGTTTTTTCACTGTAGGCGTTGCTGTCTCCTCGGGCTAAAGCCATAAGTCTCGGAAATACGGCATTTCCGTTTTCGGCGTGAATGGTTCCTGCGCATCGATGACCGGAGAAAGACGCTTTGATAAATTCCCAAGCCTCGTTTCCGACGATCTCCCCGATGACATAGGTGTCCAGCGACATGGTGAGCCCGTCTCGGACCAGGTCCGCTAACGTTACCGTAATTCCGCCTTCATTTTTTTTCTTGATTTTATGTTGAATACAGTACGGTTTGGAGGGATAAATTTCGGTATCCGACTCCATAATCAAAACACGTTCCATTTCCGGCATGGAATCGATAAATGCTCTTAACAGCGTGGTTTTTCCCGCCGCACCTTTCCCGCAAAACAACACGCTTGCCGAACCTTTTGCCATGAACTCCAAAAGCTCCTTTATTTCCTCATTCATCATTCCTAAGTTCACCAAGTCGTTCATGTCGTAGGGGACTTGGCGATGCTTGCGTATACTGATGGAAGGTCCCGTTGAGCTTCGAGGGCGAACCGACAAATTGATTCTCAGCTTGTGCTTTTCGTCGGTTACGCGGCAGTGGTTGTCGTTTTCGGTCAGAATACCGTTATTCCTTATAGCGATTAATTTACAATAGGTATCGAAAATTCGCTCGCTTCCGAAGTCTACATTAACCTTTTCACGTACTCCGTTTCTTTTTATGGCAAAGCAATTGTATGCCGTACCGTCAATATCCGATATATCTTCATCGTCGATGTAGGGTTGAAGCTGTCCGTAGCCGAACATGAAATCAAATACGCCTTTTATGATGTCTTCTCGCATATAGACCGGTTTTTTCATATCGCTGTCGATGATTTTAATAATTTCTTTTTCCAATGCACTCTTGTCACGCTTTCCTTCGGAAACCTCCAAAACCAGCCCCGGCTTTTCCGTTAATATCTTTTCCGTAACGTTTAAAAACAAGTCGTCAAAGCTCCGGTAATCCTCAGGCGATGGTATTTTCTCCGTTATTTGAACATGAAGGCTTTGCAAAACCGGCATTAGGATACACCGTCCTTTGCACCGATTCCGGCATAGGTATTCAAAACTCCGAATCTTCGGTTTAAAATACCGAGCTTTTTTAACAGACGAATATACTCTTTCTTTACGTTTTTACCGAGGTTTTTTACAAAGGGCTTTTGGTCGTTTCTTAAGGCATTCCTCCTTTTGTTGTCGGAAATATGCCCGATATATCGATACTCGGACAATTCTTTCAACAAAGACTCCGGCAGCATGTTCTCTTTCGCCTCGCACCATGAGACCACCTTGTATTTCTCGCTGTTTATTTTTTGCTTCTCATCTAAAAATGCAATTTGTGCATTTAAGGATCGAAGAGAAGCGATATCGGTCTTTCCTGCATAAATATTCATATCCGATGCCATAAGGCACAGCAACGTGTAAGAATCGTAAATAAATTTGTTTACATTGATGATCACTTCATCGAAAAACTTCATGCATTTATCGAGGAATTTACCTAGGCATTCGTTGGAAAAGTATTCGTAATTGTTCATGTTGAAATTCCCGGATATGAAATACAAATTGCTTTTGGCACCGGTTCGAATACAGGCATCCAAAATGGATTCGCGGCTCACAAGACCTTTATACAGCGATTCCATCAGGAGATCGATTCCGGAAAGGGATATGCCCGATCGATTTTTTACAGGGTACATCTTGGTTCCCAAATAGATGTCGATTTTAGGGTCCAATAGATCGAAATCGGCTAATAAAACATTTCCTTCAATGCATTCGGCGATAACCGAAGCCATTTCGGCGGAAAATTCCGCATTGTCCCATACGGTAATCAGCTTTCTTTCCTTAACGGCGTTAGAATTGCTTCGGACCGAACCTCGGTCTTTTTTAGTTTCCTCCTGAATAACCTCCAGGATTTCTTCGAAACAGGAAAAGCGGTTGTTCGGATCCTGTGCCGTACTTTTTATAACCAATTTTTTTAGAAAAGAAGATGCTTGCCAT
>JAAYHZ010000362.1 GCA_012744235.1 Clostridiaceae bacterium | reverse complement strand
TGAAGGCGACTTCAAGGAAAGTGCAACAGAAATAAACCGCCTGCTTGGCAGGCAAGGGTGGAAAGGTGAGGCAAGAGCTCACCGGCAATCCGGCGACGGATTTGCGCTCTGTAAACCCCGCCCGGTGCAACACCGCATAAAGGACATATAGGATTGCCCGTCCGTCCTAAAGGTGGCTAAAGCATTGCAGTAATGCAATGCGGAGATAGATGATTGTTCAAGACAGAACCCGGCTTACAGACTTACTCGCCATTACATAACCTTGTACCTTAATATGAACCTTATTATTTAAATGGAGGATATAAAAATGGATTTAAAAAACAAAGCGATAGCCTCTCTTGTGTGTGGCGTATTGGCGGTAATCAGTGTTTTCACCGGAGTTTTCGCTTTAGCCGGATTGATTATCGGTATTGTCGGGATCATATTAAGCGTTAACATACGCAAAGAACTGCAAGCCATTGGTGATAACGTGGAAACGGATCCCGGGTTAAAGGAAGTCAAGAACATGTCCATGGCCGGCCTTATCTGCTCCATTATCGGTACGGCAATTGCAGGAATCGGCTTTTTGTGTGCGGCTTGTATTGTAGGAACAATAGGTATCGCCGCATGCTCTCAAGCAATGTAAAGCAAAAAAATTATGCATCCTATTATTCATATCGGACCCGTAAGTATATATACATATACGCTGACTGGTCTGTTGGGCATATTCTTCGGAATATTGGTCGCCGTCTACAGCGATCCGAAGGATAAGCCCATAAGATCGGACATTTTTTATTGTTCTCTTTATGCGATGATCGGCGGGTTGGCGGGAGGAAAGATCCTGTATATTATTACCATCCTTCGAAAAATCGTAGAAGATCCCTCCATACTCAAATACACCCTTTCCTCGGGAATGGTGTTTTACGGAGGATTAATCGGAGGGATTGTCGGAGGGTACCTTTATACGCGACAATACAAAGTGGACTTTTTCAAAATGGCCGACAGTATTACATTAGGTCTTCCGGTAGGCCATATATTCGGACGTTTGGGTTGTTTTGCCGCCGGGTGCTGCTACGGAAAACCTTACGACGGTATTTTTGCGGTAATTTATCCGAAGGAAAGCTTGTCCGCTCCTGCCGGTATACCTCTTCATCCCGTACAAATTTATGAAGCGGTATATAATGTGTTTGTGTTTATCGTTCTTTTGATACTCAAACGCCGATCTAAAGAAGGAAAAGGACTCGTTTTATGGACATACCTTCTCCTTTACGGTATCGGAAGATTCTATATGGAAACCCTGCGATACGATGCGGAAAGAGGTTTTTTGTGGATTTTTTCTACGTCCCAATGGATTAGTATATTTTCGATAATAACGGGTATTACGGGTATGATTTTTATCCTATCGAAAAAAAGAGCTCGTGAAGAAAGCAAGTAAGCAAGATCGCGGAACCGTTTATTTTGAATCCTTCTTTGAAAACGAGAAGGATTTTTCAATGCACATACGGCTTGCAATTCCATGAAGGACCGTAGAATAAAGTTAAAAATACGGTGCATGATAGAATACGGAAAAGAAGAAAAATTCGATAAAAGAACGGTTTTCCGACCGACAATTTTTAAGAAAATCGATGAAATTATTTGACTTTTAATCGTCATTTATGTTAATATGTTTCGGTAGCCGCTCTAAAAAGGCTTTAAAAGCATGTAAAAATGCTGCCCGACTAGGCGAGACAGGACAGAGGAGGTGCAACGTAAGTGTTTGCAATAATTGAAACAGGCGGAAAACAATATAAGGTACAGCAGGATGACGTCATTTTCGTAGAAAAGCTCGGCGTAGATGAAGGAGAGTATGCATTCGATAAGGTTTTGGCTTTATCGGACGATACCAACATCATATGGGGAACTCCGTATATCCAAGGCGCATCCGTGAAAGCAACCGTTTTAGGTCAAGGAAAAGACAAGAAAATTATTGTTTTCAAGTACAAATCGAAAAAGAATTATGCGAAAAAGCAAGGACACAGACAACCGCATACGAAAGTACGCATTGATCAATTGATATTCCCTGCTAACGAATAATTTGAAATGATGAATCCGACATAAGGAGGTGTTCTCTTAATGGCACATAAAAAAGGCGTAGGAAGCTCTCGAAACGGTAGAGACAGCGAATCGAAACGACTCGGCGTTAAACGTGCAGACGGTCAATTCGTTTTAGCCGGTAATATTTTGGTAAGACAGAGAGGGACCAAAATTCATCCGGGTTTGAACGTTAAAAAAGGAAAAGACGATACCTTGTACGCAGTAGCGGACGGCATCGTAAAATTCTCGAGACTTGGTAAAGACAGAAAGCAAGTCAGCGTAATCGTAGAACAATAAATCTTAACCCCTTGGAGACAAGGGGTTTTTTGACAGATAAGAGGAAGAATATGTTTATCGACAGTGCAAGAATATTCATAAAATCCGGCGACGGCGGAAACGGTGCGGTATCCTTCCGAAGGGAGAAATTTATACCCAACGGTGGACCGGACGGCGGCGACGGCGGACGCGGCGGCGATGTTATATTTAAAGCGACCGACGCGATGAATACGCTTTTGAATTTTAAATATAAAAGAAAATACGCAGCCGAAAACGGCCATAACGGACAAGGAGCCAACTGCAGCGGTAAAAGCGGGAATTCCATCATTATCGAGGTTCCCGGAGGTACCGGTATCAAAGATGCCGAAACGGACAGAGTTATTGCCGACCTGAATGTTAACGGACAAGAAGTCACGGTATTAAGAGGCGGAAGGGGAGGAAAAGGAAATCGTCATTTTGCAACCCCTACAAGACAAATACCCAATTTTGCACAAAGCGGTGTAAAGGGAGATTCCATGTGGGTTCGGTTGGAGCTAAAGCTTTTGGCGGACGTAGGCTTGGTGGGGTATCCCAATGTAGGGAAATCCACCATTTTGTCCAAAGTGACCAACGCTCAACCGAAAATTGCGGATTATGAATTTACCACCTTGTCCCCGAATTTAGGTATCGTATCCTTAGGAGACGATACGAGGTTTGTACTGGCGGACATACCGGGATTGATTGAGGGTGCCCATCAAGGTGCGGGTTTAGGTCATCAATTTTTAAGACACATTGAAAGAACCCGCTTGATCATTCATGTTGTGGACGTATCCGGATACGGTAAAGAAGAACCCTTGGATGCATTCCATCATATTAACGAAGAACTGTCGAGATACAGCAAGATTTTGTCCGAAAAACCGCAAATCATCGCGGCCAACAAATGCGACGTATTGGACGATGCGGAGCTGATCGATCACTTCGTAAAAGAGTTAGAATCCACAGGTCATAAGGT
>JAAYHZ010000361.1 GCA_012744235.1 Clostridiaceae bacterium | reverse complement strand
TTTGCGTCCGTGCGTTATGGTAAGAAGATTTCCCTGTGAAGAAGGCTCCGTTTTCTGCTCGGTGATGGAACCTTATGACGGCGAAGCAAAGATCAATACGATTCAAAAGGTTTATCAAGAAGGAGTCAGCGTCATTCTTAAAATCCAAGGAGATTCTTTCTCGGATTATGTGTTTTTCAACATCCGGAAGGACTATTCCTTTACGACGGACGATGCCTCTTATGTAACCGTAAACGGGCTGTACGGCTTTTTGAGAATGAAAGACGGCAAGCCTTCGGATGTGTCGGTAAGCTGCGGTACGATTCGTTTTAACGATACCGTAATCGCAACCGAGCCTTTTGTCGCTTGTCCTTTCGAACGGGTGGAATCGGGATACGAAGAAAGCAAAATTACGGTATACGATCCGAAGGGACTCATGAATCCCGAAAAGAACGAAACCGTCTTGATTCGAAGAAAGGATCGGACCTTCGGGTATAAAGTAAAGGCGTGGAATCGCAAAGGAGAATTTACCGAAATTCTGTTGGACGGCAGCTTAGGGTTCGTCTTTGATCCCGTGAAGGGCCAAAGCACGGATCAATGTTTTCCTTTAAGGACCTACGACGGAATCCATGAAGTTATAAGAAGGCCTGTCGTACATCAAAGCTTTAAGTAAAAAACCGGATTTCGAAAACCCATGGACGGAATTGTCCATGGGGATTTTTCAAAGGAGGACTATCCATGCTTAGAATAGATGTAACGGCCGGAGGAAGCCGATATATTAAGCTTTCGGACAATAACTGCAGGTTGTATATAACCGGGTATCCGGAGTCGGGAGAAAAAGTAAATCGATCCGATATCAATGTAACATTCGAGTCCTTGACGCCGGAGGTTGCGGATGTATCTTGCGACGGCTTTGTAACGCCGAAAAAAGAAGGAGATGCGGTGTTCCGTGTGACGGCGGAATACGATAATGACGTTGTTAGCACGGAAGCTCGTTTGCCGGTTTTCGTAGGGAAAACGAAGCCTACCCTGATGACCACGGAAAAACGGCTGATTGCAAGGGAAAACATCCGTAGGTACGATTGGGCGAAAAAAGAAGCGGATGCGGTGATCGAATCGGCAGACTACTACTTGAAATTCGAAGACAAGCTGTGGGATTTGGTCCCGGGAGAGGGAATCGCCCGCTGCCTTACCGTAGGAAAGGAAGGAGACCCGTTCGGGTACTACTGCCGCTACTGCGGCACGGACCTTCGGGCTCTTTACGGCAACTATCCTTGGATTATCAATGCGTTGGAGGATCCTTGGAAGGTGAAGTGCCCTCATTGCCAAAGAAGGTTTCCAAGCAATAATTTCGGGGAATATTATAAGCTCGGGATTAACGAATACGGCGTGTTTGACCCGGTTTTGGCCAAGGAAAAGAACGATTTGCTGATCCGATCGGGAAAACCCGGGTATTTGGTAAACGAGCTTTATCCCGAAATGGGAGAAGGCTGGGGTGTAGACGACGGATTCGGATATATCCCCAAGGACGAAAAGGGAAATCCCCATATTTACGAAAACGGCGTTATGGAAAAGCATACGTATATCGGCTACTACATGCATTGGGGACTTTGGTGCAAGAGCCAAAAAGGAGGAAGCGCCATTGTGGAAGCGATGCATGCCTTGGCCTTAGCCTACGCCTATACGGGGGATCCGAAGTACGGACGAGCGGGAGGTATTTTGCTGGACCGAGTTGCGGACCTTTACCCCGATTATCACTACCTATTAGGAGACGAATGCCACGGAAGAGGTTGGAAAGGAAAAACCATCGATTCCATATGGGAGACCGGTGTGGTAAGAACCTTAGCGGAAGCCTACGATTGTCTGTTTCCCGTATTCGACGATCCCTACGTTGTGAATTACTTGTATGAAAAATCGAAGACCGTGAAAATGAGCCATGCCAAAACCAACGGAACGCAAATACGAAACAACATTGAAGACGGTATTTTGCGGGCAAGCTTCGAGGGAGCCGTAAACGGGGAGGTTTTGGGGAATTTCGGATATCACCAACTGGCGGTGGCAACGATTGCCGTTGTATTGGATACCATGCCCGAGTCCAAGCAATGGATCGAATGGCTGATGGCCGACGGAGACCGGAACGTTCCCATTACGGGCGGCAACATCGAAAGGACCTTGATCGATATTGTGGACCGGGACGGCATGGGGGACGAGGCCTCCGGCTACAACGTGGGCTGGATCCGTTCCATGATGAGCGTGGCGGACGTTTTGGACGGCTACGACAAGGTCAAAGAGGCGGATTTGTACGGTCATCCCAAGTTTAAAAAGATGTTTACCGCATTGATACCGGTAATCGCCGGAGGCTACTATTCTCCTCAAATCGGTGACTCCGGGAGCACGGCGGGTACCTTTATATGGATGTCGAAGGAGATCGCCCTTAAAGGATTTCAAAAATACAAGGACGACGTGTTCGCCCGGATTGCATTTCTTGAAAACGGAAACAAAACGGAAGGATTGAGGTTAGGCATAACGGAAAAGGATCCTTTGGATATCCGGCAAAAGGTGCAGGAAGTCATCGATCAAAAGGGGCCTCTCGAATTGGAAAGCGATATGATGACCGGTTTCGGCTTTGCCATACTGCGTTCCAATCCCGCCGACAAAAGCTTAGGCAAGCAGGATTTTTGGATGTATTTCGGTAGGAATACGGGACACGGGCATCGGGACACGTTAAATTTGGGAATCAGCGCTTTTGATTTGAACATGGCTCCGGATCTCGGGTATCCCGAAATGACCGGGGTGCAGCCTAACCGCTTGCAGTGGGTGCAGCAGACGTTAAGCCACAACACGGTATTGGTAGACGGGGAGACGCAAAATCAACCTTTCCCCAACGGAAAAGGAGGTTATCCGCTTCATTTTGATGACAGCGGTATCGTCAAGGTTATGGATGTGGATGCCCCGAAGCAATTCGAAAAAACGGAAAGCTACAGAAGATCCTTGGTCATGGTGGAGGCGGAAGATAAGATATGCTACGGCGTGGACTTTTTCCGAATTCTAGGAGGACAATCCCATTTGTACAGCTTCCATTCCCAATCGGATGAGATTGATGAAACGGAAGGGCTTTGCTTGATTCCGCAGCAAGACGAAAACGGAAATTACGTCGGCTCCTATGCGGGACCGGACGTGCCGTACGGACCGGATCCCCATTCGCCGCAGTCTTGGCGGTACAAAACGGTATACCCGAGAGGATACACTTGGACCCATACCGTAAGGCGGGATCAAAACAAGCCTTCTTCGTTCTCCGTGGATTTTAAGGTGAAGGATTTTAACAAAGTCCTATCCGATCCTTCGGGGCTTCACCTGCGTATGACCGTGCTGTCCGATGAGCCTTTCGATGAAGTGGCCGTCGTTAAGGGGCATACGCCGAAAAAGTACCAAAACATCAACGTGCCCGATCTCGATTATGTTTTTGTAAAGCGTACGGGAAGCGATTTGGATACGTTGTTTACCGTCGTTTTCGAGCCGTACAGGCATCGAAGAATCTTAAAATCCGTTGAAGCTGCGGATGCGGTTTTAATAGACGGAAATATAGATCCGAAAGATAAGGAAAAGGCCGTCAAAGTGACAACGGCAAAGGGCAGAACGGACTACATCGTTTATTCGACAAATCCCGGTGCAACATACCGCGTGGATAACCTGTTTGATTTTCGAGGCTTTATAGGGGTGTATGCCGAAAGGGACGGAAAAGTCCTGTTTAAATACGTAAATGACGGCGATATAATCGACGGGAAGATTGCGGACAAAGGAGCCGTAACCGGAAAGGTGACAGACTTTACAAAAACCCTTTCGGACAGCAACAAAATATTCATAAGACCCGATAGCCCAAATGTAGATCCAATGGACTTGGCCGGCCGCTTCATTTATATCGACAACGATAAAGAAGAAAACGGTGCGTACAAAATCCGAAGCGCAAAATCGAATCCCGACGGGAGCATCGAGCTTGACATCGGCGGCGTTACCTTGATACGGTCCTTTAAGGGGAAGTCTCGCGAAGAGTATGTGTATAACATTCGTGTGAACGATACCTTCCGAATTCCTCTTGCAAAGCTGATAAAGGGCTGATTCTTTAAATCACATGGAATAGAAGGCATCAAAACCCGTTTGAACGGTCCCGTTCAAGCGGGTTTTTTGTACCCTTTGCCGTTTATTGTTTGCCTTTTCCTTTAATACCGGAAAATAAAGAGGATCGTTTTTTTACGATACAGGGAACCTATTTGCTTTGTCTTCGTCTAATGTAACGTAATCAATTTTTTAAATCAAAGGAGAAATACAATGAAAAAACTAATTTTGGTATTGATTGCTTTATCGGTTGCATTCAGCTTTGTCGCTTGCAAATCCGAAAATACCGAACCTTCCGGTTTGGAAGGCAGTCTGGAAGACATTCTGGACAAAATCTACGAAACGGCGGAGTTGGACGACTCCTTTAAGAGATTCGTTGAAGAGGGACTAATGGTCCAAGAAATTACGGAAGAAAACATCAAGTATCATCTTGGAGTCGAAGAAATGGAATACGAAGAAGCCATTGCTTCGGAACCCATCATGCAGCCCGGCGCTTATTCTTTATGCTTAGTCCGTGCTAAAGAAGGAGCCGACATTGAGCAAATGAAGGCCGATATAAAGAAAAATGTAGACCCGAGAAAATGGATTTGCGTAGGCGTTGACGAAGAAAATGTGATCGTCGACAACATCGGTGATGTCATCTTCTTGGTGATGAGCAATACCAATGCGCAAGAACTGCACCAAGCATTTTTGGCGCTGAAAGACTAATAAATGCTGTTTTCAAGTATAAGCTTTCTGTACTATTTTTTGCCGACGGTCCTGATCCTGTATTTTATCGTACCTAACAAATTTAAAAACACGGTATTATTATTCTCCAGCTTGTTTTTCTACTTTTACGGAGAACCGACCTATGTTCTGTTGATGATTGTATCGGCGGTATCGGGATACCTCCACGGATTATGGATCGAAAAGGCAAAAGCAAGGGGCGGCGGCAAGCTGCCTCTTGCTTCCTCTATCTTTTTCAGCCTTGCGGGTTTACTCTACTTTAAATATACGGACTTTTTCATACAAAACGCCAACCGATTATTAAATACCCAAATTCCCCTTTTAAAATTGGCATTGCCCATCGGAATCAGCTTTTATACGTTTCAGATCCTGTCTTATGTGATCGACGTGTACCGCGGAGATGCAAAGGTTCAAAAGAACGTACTTGATTTTTTGACTTACGTGTGTTTGTTTCCGCAGTTGATTGCAGGACCTATTGTTCGCTACACCACAATCGAAGAGGAGCTTAAAAGTCGAAAACACACGTTGGAAGGTTTTTCGGAAGGCGTGCGGCGATTTATGATCGGGCTTTCGAAAAAGGTGATCTTGGCCAATACCTTAGGAGAGTTAGGAACGCATTTTTTGAACGCAACCGAAAAAACCGTTTTGTTTTTTTGGATCATGACCGTATCCTTTATGCTCCAAGTTTACTTTGATTTTTCGGGATACAGCGATATGGCCATCGGATTAGGCAGAATATTCGGTTTTAAATTTCTTGAAAACTTCAACTACCCGTTTATATCCAAAAGCGTTTCGGAGTTTTGGAGAAGATGGCACATCTCTTTGGGAACTTGGTTTCGCGACTACGTGTACATTCCCATGGGAGGAAACCGGGTTCCGGTATTAAGATGGTTTCTCAACGTATTCGTAGTATGGTTTTTAACCGGGTTTTGGCACGGCGCCCAATGGAACTTTATTCTTTGGGGTTTGTACTTTGCCGTCCTCTTGATACTTGAAAAATATGTTTTCAAAGCCTTTTTGGAAAAAGCACCGGCTATTGTTCAAAGAGTCTATACGCTCTTTGCCGTTACCGTAAGCTTTGTGCTCTTTAATGCCGATTCCTTGGAAGAAAGCATAAGGAACTTAAAAGGCATGTTCGGCCTTTTGAATATACCTTTTTCCGGGATAGAAACCGTGTACTATTTACGAAGCTACGGAATCGTTCTTTTAATAGCAGCCATCGGGGCGACGCCTTTGGCGGCAAAAGCCTTTCGCCGACTCAAAGAAAAAAAAGCGGGCAAGTACGTAATGACCTTTGCGGAACCTGTTTTCCTGTTGGCCATGATGCTTTTAGTGACCGGTCATTTGGTCGACGGGTCCTTTAATCCCTTTTTGTATTTCAGGTTTTAATTTTTAGGAAAGGAGTGATTTTTATGAGAGAGAAAATAAAGAGTTGGGTAGTTACGGTCATATTTTCTTTAACCTTGATATGCTTTGCTTTTGTCAATATTGTTTCGCCCGACCTTGAATTTTCCAAAAGCGAACGAAGAAAGCTGAAGGCCTTTCCTAAAGTTACGATAAAAAGCGTGCTCTCGGGAGACTGGTTTGACGAATTTGAAAAGTATACCTTGGATCAGTTTGTGTTAAGGGACTTTTTCCGAGGAGTTAAGGCGTGGAGCCGCTACCATTTGTTTTTCCAAAAAGATAACAACAAGATTTATATCGCAAACGGAAACATAAACAAAATGGAGTATCCTTTGGATGAAAAATCGGTTATACGAGGAGCGGAAAAGCTGAACAAGATTAAAGAAAAATATTTCAAAGACAAAAACGTATTTGTGGCCGTCATACCGGATAAAAACTACTTCTTCGCTCCTTTAAACGGATCCTTGTCCTTTGATTACGAGAAAATGGAGCAATTGATAAAGGAGAATATAAAGGATATATCCTATATCGATCTTTTTGATGCCATGGACAAGGATATGTTTTATCTTACCGATATTCATTGGGATCAGGAAAAAATCATTCCCGTTGCGGACCTTATTTTAAAGACCCTAGGAAGAGAGGAAAAGGCCTCGGACTTTACCTATGAAAAGCAAAAGCTTTATCCTTTCTACGGCTCCTATTACGGCCAAGCGGCTATAAAAACAAAACCCGATACGTTGACATATTTAACTCATGCGTACTTGGATCGGGCAACCGTATACGATTACGAAACCAAGGAATACACCGATATTTACAGGCCGGAATTATTCGAAGGCTACGACCCTTACGACGAATTTTTATCCGGTGCAAGAACCATACTGACAATCGAAAACCCTTCCAACACATCCGGCAAGGAATTGATTATTTTTCGAGATTCTTTCGGAAGCAGCATAGCACCCCTTTTGTTATGCGGGTATTCGAAAATCACCCTCGTGGATATTCGCTACATTCCCTATGAACTTTTGGGAGACCGTTTGGACTTTTCGAAAGACATCGACGTTTTATTCCTGTACAACACCATGGTATTCAACAATAGCGCCATGTTACGATAAAAGCCTTATCAAAACCTCATGAATTCATGAGGTTTTTTAAACCGGTCCGAATTATCGGTTTTCGGACCGGTTATGTAAGGTTTGTTTTCTTCTATTTACTCGATTTATGACATTTCTATCGTTTCGGATTTCGGCTTTTTCCGCTTCCGTTTCTTTTAAACGCATTTTCAATGAAAAAAGAATCTATCCGTAGTTTTGTTGTGAAATCCGGTCAGTGATTTTTTATAAAAAGCTAAATTTTCAGGAAATAGTTGTTTACAAGCCGGAAGAAATAAGGAATAGACTTGTTTAGAATGAATATAGAGGATATTAACAACATGAAAGGCAAAGTATAGATCTTTGAAAATTTTATAGGAAAAACCGAAAGATGAAGCCGGAAATCGGATCTGCATTGCGGGAGTCGTCGAAGGTTCATATCTAGTGAAAGCTAGTAAATTAGGTATCTTAGGTCAAATTCCATTCGGAATTTTTGACACTACGCATAACCGTAAGGAGGTATAGAGGATGAAAAAAGTTTTTGTAGCTATTATTTTAATAGTTGCCTTGCTGTTGAATTTCTCGGCCTGTCAAAAACAAACGGAACAGGGTAAGCTTCTTTATTGCTTTAAGGACAAGCAGTATGAGTTAAAAGAAGGCGATGTCATTTTGATCAATGCCTATATACCCCACACATGGTTTGCGATAACGGAAACGATCGTATATTCGGCGGGCTACTATCCCTACATGCTGTCACTTAGTTCCTACGGTAATGAATTGGAAAAATACTTTCGCATACTCTACGGCAACCAATACCCCGCCATACCTATCCTGTATAACGGAAAAAGCGAAGATTTATCGGTTTTGTTTGAAACCCTCTATAACGAATTCAACGAGAAAAAACCGGGATGCGATTTGGTGATTAACAATTTGTTGGTAAATTTATCGACATCCCTCATTCGGCGTTTCATTCCGATACAAGGAATATCCAAGTCGGACGATAAAACGCTTCGCACCGCCCTTGACTATATTGATAGCCATCTATCGGAGAAGATAACATTGGAGGATGTTGCCGGTGCCGTCAACATGAGTGTCGGTTATTTTTCAAGCTATTTTAAAAAGAAGCTTGGCGTAGGAGTTACGGAGTATATAAACAAGCGGAGATTGTCGAAGGCCGTAATGCTGATAAAGACTACGGATAAGCCGGTCACGGAAATAGCGTTTGAATGCGGCTTTAACAGCTTATCCGTCTTCTACGACAACTTTACGAAAACGTATTCAACACCGCCTTTGAAATTCAGGAAGCGTTACGGCGAGAGCTCGTAACGGTTGAGAATCATATCCGATCCGGGACCGTGCAGCCAAAACGGCGCAAGCACGATAATTTTTCCGGTATCCGGCTCCTCAAAAATGCAATGATTGGTGTAGTCGGCATATTCGGCGCGTTTCGTATCGATGATGCGGACGCTTGACCGAAGAACGGTACAAGAATCGGTGTCCAGCTCCGCAATACATAAAGGATAACGCGGCAGGTTGCCATCTACCGCGTTGCGCTCGGTGATAACGCAGGAGATATAAACCTTACCGTTGCTGTGAACAAGAGGCTTTAAGATGCTCGAGGACGAATACATCACCGTACCGTCGTCATAGAGCAAGGGCATGGCTTGTGACCATGTGATACCGTTGTCATCGGAAAGCGCGTAGTACTTACAAGGGATCATGGTATCCGTAAAACGGGAGTTGCTGGAACGCATGATCATCATAACGCCGTTTCCCTTGCGCCTTACGAACATGGGCTCGAATACGCCCCGTGAAGAAATGTCCGCTGCGACGCTGACATATTGACCGAATGACCAAGAGTATCCGTTTCCGTTCCAAACTCCGCGAAGCGCACCCGCTTTAAAAAAGTGAAATCCCGAAGGCTCTACAAGCCGACCGTTTTCGTTGACGATTTGGGTGTGAATCCCCACAAGCAGTGCGCCGTCGGCGCTGCGAATAATGACAGGCTGGCAGCTCAATGTCATATTGCGGCCGTAAACGACATCGGGAATCGGGTTTTGCGGTGTCATGCCTTCCGTAATGATAAACTTTTTTTCCGTCCAGCTATAGCCGTTGTCATAGGACAAACGGTAATACGGTAAATAGCACCTTTTAGTGCTTTCAAAGGCGTTTTTCTCCCAGAAGGCATCGTTTCCGATGTATAGAATAACATCGTGTTCCTCGTCGGCATACAAACTGCCGTCTCCTATTTTAATACGGCTGCCGTTACCGTCACACACGTAAGAATACTCCATATCCCGTTCACGAGTAAAGGTTTTGCCGCCATCCTCGCTTCTCCACTGGGCGGTTACGGCGCCGCTGTCGCTGCCGTCGCTGAGCGTGGCAATCATTAAAAGCGAGCCGTAGCCGGGTGCATTCTTTTTGGAGCAACGGACGATACTCGGGCCGATAATCCAATTCTTATCCTTAATAAATCCTTCTTGTATGCTTATTCTTTCCATACTTATACCTACCTGCCGGTTAACCATACGGACAATATGTATATATCAGAACACAAATTTTTAAATTTGTCCATACGATCCCAAGAATAACGGTACCCCCTTCTTCTTTTTTGTTTATTTGAAATATGCCTTCGTTGATCTCGATATATTGAAGCGATTTATGAATTTTATAAAGTTTTCAAGGAACAATGCTTCGGATCGAATCGTGGGGTAACCCCCTTATTTTTACATTCATTTTAAATTGATTTCATCGCTATTTCTTCCGGTATATCCATTATTTTTTCCTGAAAATTTCGCTTTTCATGGTGTAAAATATATAAAAGCCGTCCGTTTTATTATCCGATGATTTTAATCGAAAATGAGGAAGTATCGATATGCTGGATTTCGGTGTCAATGTTATATGGTTTTCAAAAGAAAGCTACAGGATCGGTTTGGGACTGCAGCCCCATAAGCATTCCTATTACCACTATATCTATGTCCTCAGCGGCACCGGAAAAATCACGGTGGCCGGAAACGAATATATCGTCCAAGAAAATGATTTCTATCTGACGCATCAAGGCATAACACACGGTCTTGAAACAAAAAGCAAGGACGGCATGCGAGTCATTGAAATCAAGTTTGAAGTGAATAATGAAGAGCTGGCTTCTAATTTGAATCGGCTGCCGCATCAAATAAGGCTTCCGGGGCTTGATATTAGACATAAGCTTGAAAACTTCATTCACGAGGGAATGAAAAAAGAACCGTATCTTGAGGATTTCATCAATCTGCAGTTTACGGAAATATTGCTGTCTTTATTAAGACAAAAGAGCAATAATTTCAATACCCAAAGGAGCAATGTAATCGGTACGAACGGCGGAAATACGGCAGCCGATAAAAATTCACCGGATATAAAGAGCTTACATCATGTGGCGGAATATATGAAGAACAATTTGACTATGGATTTGGATTTAGAGGATCTGGCTAAAATCGCGAATATGTCCAAGTATCATTTCTGCCGGCGCTTTAAAAAGCACTACGGTACGACTCCCATGAAGCATTTTACCGCCTTAAGAATTTCGAAGGCGAAAGAATTATTGATGTATTCCGACTTGAATATATCGCAGATCGCTTACAGTGTGGGCTTTAGCGACCCCGGATACTTCAGCCGGGTATTCAATCAAAAAGAGTCCATAACACCCATCGAATATGCAAAAAAATACGAGCCCAATTTATACTTTTACTTAAAAGACAGAAAAGACATTGTATATAAATAATAAGCAATTTTTCTAACATGAAAAGCAATATTCTTTGTATTCTTTAACGGCCTTTCCATTATAATTGTGCTATAACACAATGAAATTACGGATCTGTTTTCTTTCAAAATAATTGCTTTCAAATGAACACACGATATTTACGATACAAACGATAAGGGAACTCTAAATAACGATATATAAAATAAATTATCATTCCGATAGGAGGTATCGGTCGATGAGCAGAAAAGTGAGATTGGGTACGGTTTCCATGATCCTGAATAATAAGCTGTCCGGCATGGAGTACTATAATAACATGGTGGAAAGCGCGGAGCAAATTTTAACGGAAGCGGCAAATGAAAAGCCGGACTTGATGGTTCTACCCGAATACTTTGCCCATGCACAGCTAAATTACGAGATGAAAAGAAAAATGGCGGAAAGAATCCCCGACTCGGATGCACCTCTACAAGCCAAAATGTCCGAGCTGGCTAGAAAATTAAACAGCAATTTGGTTTACGGAGCGGTTGAAGTCGACGGCGACAAATACTATAACGTAGCCGTTGTACTCGACAGAAAAGGCGGTTATGTAGGAAAGTATAGAAAGGTTCATCTCTACCCCGGAGAAAGAGCGTTTTTTACCCCGGGCGATGAATTCCCGGTAATGGATTTGGATATCGGGAAGCTGGGCGTTGCCCTATGCATGGATATTCACTATCCGGAAATGTGGACCATTATGGCACTTAACGGTGCGGATATTGTCGCACATCCTGCCGGCTGGATGGACTATACGGGAAATTTGTGCGAAAGCCTTGTCAATGCAAGAGCCGTCGATAATCAATATTACGTCATAACCAGCCATTTCGTCCAGGTTCCCTATCTTTCCGGAAAGCATCCGGGACACTCAAGAATCGTAGACCCTTACGGCAGAACCCGTGCCGATACGAGCCATCTTCCCGGCTATGCCATCGCAACGGTGGATTTGGACCAATTGTATGAATACTGGGCAAAAGGAGACTTAAAGCTGGAAATGCCCACGTTAAAGGAATGCTTTCTCGGCATGAGAAGACCCGAGCTCTACGGTCAAATATGCGAGAAAGACGAAGAGAAAAAGTGGAAATTAAAAAATCCCATCATTTATGAGAAAGAGTAAAGAGCTTTCTATCGGGAATGTAAAAGAACAACCATCGCAATTATATGTAAAGAGGAGGATTTCATTTATGAACACAAACAACAATGCAAAGTTCGGTTTTGCCGCATACAAGGATCTCAAAGGAAAGCTTCCGACACCGTTTCCTCGAAACATCGGACCGAATGCCATGAAATACTTGCAAGAAATTATTGACGGCGGTCTTACGGTGGATATGGTCGGCTGTTTTGAAAAAGAATTCTGCAAAGCAATGGGAGTAAAATACTGTATTTCCGCTCCCGGATGCTCCAATGCCATCTTGGCTCTTGCCGAGGCTTTAAATTTCAATCCGGGCGACGAAGTCATCTTTAGCCCCGTTACCGATTACGGCACCATCATGGGATTTATTAAAAACAATTGCATTCCCGTATTTGCGGATACGGCTCCGAACAGCATCAATGTCAGTACCGAGACCATCGAGCCCTGTATTACCGACAGAACACGTGCAATCGTCGTGGTGCACAAGATGGGTTTAATGTGCGATATGGATCCTATTATGGAGTTGGCTAAAAAACACGGTCTGCTTGTTATCGAAGATGCCTGCCAAGCCGTGGCAAGCAAGTACAAAGGAAGGTTTGCAGGAACCATCGGTGATGCCGGAGCTTTTTCCTTCGACGGAGAAAAAACCATGGGCTCCGATATCGGAGGATGCTTCATTACCGATAACGACACTATTGCCGGCTATGCCAAGTTCCGCTGCCAGAGCCGTGGAGCGGAAATGAAGGAAGGCTTCGGACGCTTGCATACGGTACCCGGCAGTGCAATTCGTATGCCCAATTGTACGGCGGCCATAAACTTGGCCCAGCTCGAAATTTTGCCGGATAATGTGGCAAAAAGAGATAAGGCGGCGCGACTCATTACGGAAAAACTAAACACGATACCGGGTATTTATTGCGAAAAGATTCCCGAGTACCAAGAAGTATGGTCCTGCTGGATGATGGGTTTTCGAATCGATCCGGAAATCTTCGATTGCACGGTCGATGCTTTTGCCAAAGAATGCGCGGATCTTGGCATCACCGGTGCCGGAACCGGCCGTTATTACCTTTTGCCCGAAGCATGCACTTTCCTTCAAGAGTATGCGGAGAAAAAGATTTATCCGTATTCCATGCCTCCCGCTTCACGTGAATATCAATACGGAGGCGATACCTGTCCCAATGCAAAAAAATATCTTGATAACTGGATTCGGTGGTCAACCATATGCGAAAGATATACGGAGCAAGACTGCGAAACCGTTTACGAGATCGTAAAATACGTAGCCGAAAGGCATTATAAAAAATAGGGATAAATGTTGCCGGTGTAATTGGCGCTAAGGGGGATGTTCGATTATGAAAGATAAGCTTGAACTGTCAATCGCTTTATGGAAGTATGCCAAAGAATGGGTCTACTCCGCCTCCTATGATGAGGCGTTATCGGATTTATACAGGTACGTAATCCCTACGCACGACAGACTGGGTATCCCGGGTCATGTAGAGGTGGTATCGGGACATATCGGTATAATTCGAAACATAGGAGCAAGTTCGTTTAACGGTATGAAACACATGGATAAGGATGAATTGCTCGATATTATGTCAAGAGGGTGGGGAGTAGGCTGTCATTCCTGGAGCCACGGAATGGTAATGGAAAACCCGGAGAGGGAGCTCCTTCAGGCAAAAGAAGAGCTTGAAAGGGTCATAGGAAGAAGAGTGACGATCTATACATCCCCCGGAAGCAATCGAAACCTGACATCGGAGGTTATAGGAAAAGCAAAAGAATACGGATATATCGCGGGAATGAGTATTACGGACGACCTGAATTACTCCGATGCGGAGGATCTTTTTTGGATCAACAGACCGCCGTTGCATGAAAAATTCAGCGATTTATATGACAGCGCTTTTGATCCGTACAAACGTATTCACCAAGCGAAAAAATACAATGGATGGATTGTAGATTACTTGCACTGCCCTTTGGAAAAAGCCGTACATGATTATAAAGATTGCAGTGCCGAGCATCATAAAGAAAGACTTGAAACGATCGTTGAGGAAGGAAAATACGATTGCTGGTTTGCCAATCCCGATGATGTGGTGGATTATCGCTATATGCGAAAGCATACGGAAATAGAAAAATGCCCGGAAAACCGGGGGAAATTCAAAATCCGTATAAAAGGGCTGCCGGAGCAAGTAATGTGCAGAGAACTGACCTTTATTCTAAAGAGCGTTTATACTCCCGAAGCCATAACCGTAACCGTTGACGATAAAACCGCAAACACATATCCTTTGGGAGGAGCATGTTTATGCTTTACCGTTCCCGTTAAGGACGGCAGTGAAATTGCTATTCAAACAAGATAGTTATTTATAAATGAAATATATCAACATTAACATTATGGGTTCACACGGCTTCAGCCGCTGTGGACTTTTTTTGTTCATTCGGAGCTAATAATAACGCGGTAAGACTTTTGTAGGATTCCATACAGATATTTTGGAGAATGAGAATATCAACAAATTATTGCCTTTGATAGTTGATAGAACTGCCATCGTAAGACCGAGCCTGTAAAAAAATAAGCTACCGGCATAAAGGCTTGTTTTACAATGTGGGAAATACCGGGGTATCTGAATATGAAGATAAATTGGATTATGGATTTCTCAGGATAGGAATTCATTCAAACCGATATTGTAAAGAAGATGGAACAGTACTGGAAGCTGAGCCGAAAATTCTTGAAATCCATGGAGTAGCAACGATAACCGGCATAGCTTCACAAATTGAAAAAGAGTTAATTATTAATCCGAAATTGTTGATGTTTGATTAGTTGTAGATGTCAGGGATCGCGAACGGTCAATTCGAATACTTCCATTTATCAAAAAAGCACCTCCTAACATAGAACGGCATCTTTCGTTTTGAGGTGTATAGCTATTTATAATTATTCTCAATAGATTCTATAGCGGGCGACGGTTCAGACAGAATAGTTTTTGTCGTCCGGATCCGCAGGTGCTTTGAATTTAAAGTCTTTAAAGTAGCAGACGTTCTGCGGTGTGTTTTGTGCATACGGAAATTCAAAGTTTCTGTATTTCACTACAGGATTGCTTCCTTTGTGGACAGAATCAAAGAAACTATCCGGAAGATTTAATACGGATATATCGACAAAATGCTCGCTGTTAAAGACCTCAAGAAACTGCAGAGGTTCATCGCTGATGTTTTGTACATAATGGAAGCCGCTTGCTCCTACCGGAACGAATCCCCACTCCGATTGCCGGTGAGTATGCATTTCTCTTACACCCGGAGAAAGATTCATATTCACAACGGCAAATGTGTCGGAAATAGGGAGCTCGGGATTTTCTTCATCACGACTTAAATTTCGAGGACCAAGATCGAGTGCACTGCAGAGTCCGAGCGTATGGGTTCCGTATTCGGATAGTTCTTTAATTGATCCGGCTTCTCCTGCAATCTTGTCTGCAAGATTCTTTCCATAATCATACAACACTTCCTTTCCGTATTCGCGTTATTTTTCACTTATTCTTATCACATATTCAAAGGCTCCGTATCCGGAGGTACCCTGTTGTGCGTAACAAACTCATGCTCCGTAAAAGTAATTATTGACAAGCGTATCGGGATTCGTTAATTTAGCCATAAGAAGAGTTTTCCGGAACGGTCAAATACGTATAAGGAAGTGAACACGATGAAGCTATCCGCACTCGTAGATTTTCCCGATGATGCATGTGTCGAGTATACTCCGGACATGGTGGAATCCATGATTTCACAGCTATCCGATGTAGGATTCGACCGTATTTATGTTCAATACTACGGTAATCGTGAATACGGATGGATTTTCAATAATGAGGCACCGAACTACATAACGCAGAATCAAACATCAAAAAACATGCCGAATTACTCTCGAGTTTTTGTTGATGCGGCAAAACGTCACGGAATGGAAGCGGCGGTAGTGATGCGCCCCCAAGAACAAGGAATATGGACCGTATATTCCCCGTACTATACAAAGGATAAAAATATCAATTCGGGAATACCTCATCTCGGCGGCCGGCTCCTTGTCACTTCAACGTTTCTGCAAAAGCATCCGGAGCTTCGTATTAAACGCCGTTCATGGGATATCGATTCCGATGCGGTGAACAAGGTTATCGGTTCGATAAAGCTGTACAAGCAAAACAATGTACCGTCAAGAATCAAGAAAGAAAATATTACAATCTATACGTCAAAAGATAATTCCTATTATAAACCCTATACAAAGCCCTTCGACTTTTCCGTATCCGAAGAGCTTGCACAAGAAACCGTTGTGATATCAAAAACGGTTCCGGATTATGATACGGAGCTTCTCACATTAAAAGGAATGCCGATACAAGTGCTCACATTGGGTAATCTTGAAATAGCCGATCCGTTCGTTGCCATAGGCGTGCGCTGCGAAGGTGATTGCGACGACAAACGGCTTTTTCGCAATACGCCGGTTCATGCAATTGCATGCTTTGACTTGCAAGGGAACAAAATATGCGCCACTCCGGGCGGCACAAGAAGACCTACTCCCTTGAACCGTCCGTTCCTTGAAGCAGGCTTTCATTTCGATGACGGATTCGGAGCTTACCAAGCGATAACCTTGGACCCGAAAGGAAGCGAAGGATTTTTGGCCATCGCAAAGGGAAAAAACCGCTATGTCCACGGCGCACTTTGCGAGTGCGAGCCGGCGGTACGCGAGTATTGGCTTCAAACCCTGGAAGATGCCATGGACGACGGGTATGATCTTGTGGGAAATCGAATCGAATGCCATTCGGTTCATGTAGACGAGCCTTTGGCATACGGGTATAACGACTGCATAAAAGAAGAATATTATCGAAGGTACGGATATTGCAAAGAGGAAAATATGGAGCTCGATAAGATTGCCAAAATTCGCGGTGATGCATATACGGAGCTGTTTATGGAAGCGGCAAAACGTATACGTGCGAAGGGTAAAAAGATTTTTCTTACTTTAAATATCGAAATGCTTCATAATCCGATTCCTCTTGATCGGCGTTATGCATATCCGATGAATGTGGAATGGCAGTGGGAACGTTGGCTTAAAGAAATACGACCGGACGAGATTAACTTCAGGATGTATTATAACACGCCAAAATTCCTGTTGTCGGATCCGCAATGCTTACGTATGCTGGAAACGGCCAAGTCCTACGATGTTCCGCTCACGATTGAGCGCTATACCTATTGGGATTTCCCGGCGGAGTATGAATTTCTTCGAGATACGGGATTATTCTCTCGCATGACTTTATATGAAACAGCGAATGTTTTGGCCGGCGACGGCAAAGGAAGGGTAGTGCCTACGGAAAGAGGGAAAGACATACTCCCGAGGCTTTCAAAGCTTTTAAAACAAAATAATAACGGTTATTGATATCATATACTCAAATCTTTAAGATCGGTTTTTTTTGGGTATGGTGAAAAAGGAGAATACATTATGATGAAAGAAATTAACTTCGGACTTCAGGGCTACCGGCTTTTGCAAGCGCCGAATATGACACTTGTTCAAATGATGTCATATATCATTCACCCGCCCTCCGGCCCGGTTGTTGTGATTGACGGGGGCAATACCGGGGATGCGGATTATCTGCGCGATGAAATCATGAAAAGAGGCGGCGAAGTGGAAGCGTGGATTATTACGCACTGCCATGACGACCATTATGCTGCATTAATCGAGATCATGAATAATCCCGGCGGCGTGAAAATTAACAGGATATACTATAATTTCCCGCCCCAAGAGTGGATCAATCAAACGGAGCCCGTTTACAAAGTACAAACCGGTAAAATATTTGACCTTCTTCATACTTATACGGATATTTGTACCGTTGTCTGTGAAGGCGATGTTATCGAGCCTGCCGGTTTGAAGATCGAATTTCTCCATGACCCTGCAAAGGTTTGCAACCTTATCGACCCGTCGACAAACAACGGTTATGCGGTAAACGATACGTCTCTTGTGTTTCGCATTGCCTTTCCGAACGAAAAGACGGCGTTGTTTTTAGGGGATCTTGGTCCCTATGCCGGAGACATGTTGGCCGAACGATACGGGAAAAAGCTGAAAAGCGATATCGTTCAAATGGCCCATCACGGCCAAAACGGTGTCAATAAAAACGTTTACGAATATGTTCAGCCTGAAATATGCCTTTGGTCTGCTCCCATGTGGCTATACGACAACGATCTTGGCAGAGGCTTCAATACGGCAAAATATAAGACGGTTATTGTGCGCGGGTGGATGGAGGAATTAGGAGTCAAGGTCCATGTGGTTGAAGGCGAAGGACCTGCAATCATATATTAAAATAGAAAAAAACGAAATTTAGGTTAGGTATGACTATGAAAACAATTTTAGGTTTTGATATCGGCGGCACCAAATGTGCCGTATCCATCGGAAAAGGAACCCTGGAACCGGGACGTGAAGCCATTGATGTCATCGATCGCGTCTTTTTCCTCACGGCCGAATGCAAAACTCCTGAGGAAACCGTGGATCGAGCTTGCCGTGAAATGAAAATGCTGATTGATAAATACGGCGAAAACAATATCGCATCGGTAGGCATCAGCTGCGGCGGTCCTTTGGACGGTAAAAAGGGAATGGTTTTATCGCCTCCCAATTTGCCGGGATGGGACGAGTTTCCGGTTGTGCGGTTGGTCGAAGAAAAGACGGGGATCAGGGCTAAGCTTTCTAACGATGCGGATGCTTGCGCCTTGGCGGAATGGAAATTCGGTGCGGGAAAGGGCTGCAAAAACATGGTGTTTTTAACCTTCGGCACCGGTTTCGGTGCAGGGCTTATCCTAAACGGCGCTTTGTACACAGGGGCCAATAACATGGCGGGGGAAATCGGGCATATACGCTTGGAAAGATTCGGCCCCGTCGGATATGGAAAGTCGGGCTCCGCGGAAGGCTTCTGCAGCGGCGGAGGCATTGCCCGATTGGCGCAAAGCATGGCTCTCGAACGGTTTCAAAAAGGGGAGAAGGTATCTTTTTGCGAAGGCCTTGATCGGTTGGACGAGATAACCGCCAAATCCGTGGCCATGGCGGCCTTCGAGGGAGACGAATTGGCCTTGGAGGTTTACCGCATAAGCGGAGAATATTTAGGAAGAAGCCTTTCCATTTTAATCGACTTGTTGAACCCGGAAAAGATTGTGATCGGAGGCGTATTTGCCCGAAGCAAAGACCTTTTATGGTCTTATGCAAAGAAGGTGATCGAAGAAGAAACCTTATACAGGTCCGCTTCCGTATGCTCCGTTGTACCTGCGGCCTTAGGAGAAAAGGTAGGAGATTACTCCGCTTTGATCGTGGCGTTGTACGAAGATTTTTAAATTTTGCTTTGTTATTTTTTTGACAAAATCGAATACGGCATGATATAATGGGCGTAATGTTTTACATGTAAAGGGGGATGAAAGAATCGCCATGTATTTTTGTGCTGTTCAGATGCATTGGGATATAGAAGACTACAAAAGCCCTCAGGCTTTTGAAAGCAAAATCGAATCGTTGATGAAGAAAATTCGATCGGAAGCGGGCGAGAAAGAAGATATCCTGGTGGCTTTTCCGGAGGACGTAGGAACTCCTTTGGTATTTATGAGATCCTATGAAGCGGTTAAGGATGTAAAAACATTACAAGATGCCGTTAAAATCCTGATTAAAAAACACGGTCTGAAAGTACTGCCTTACAAGCTACGGTACAAAGTCAGCTGGATTCGAGCTTTGGCTTTGGCCACGGCGAAAAGAACGGCCAAAACGTATTTGGATGTGTTTTCTCGAATGGCCAAAAAGTATCGAGTGACTCTGGTTGCAGGGTCGGTATTGCTGCCGGATTTTGAATGGAATAAGGACATAAAGAAAACGGTGTATAAAATACCCGACGGGAACATTTATAACGTTTCTTTCTTGTTTAACGAACAAGGCGAACTCATCGGAACGCAAAAGAAAACCCATTTGGTACCCGGTTTGGAGGACCGGGAAGGCTTTGACCTGTGCGTAGGGAAAATTGAAGATTTGAAAGTGTATCCGACGCCCTTCGGAAATATCGGGATTGCCGTCTGCCTGGATTGCTTTAAAGAACCGGTGGTTCAAGCCTTGGCGGAAAAGAAAGCGGATATTTTAATACAGCCTTCGGCAAACCCCCAAGCATGGGACAAAGAAGAGCAAACGGGATGGATGGAAGGATGCAAAAAAGCCATGGATACCTATAAATCCATCTCTTACGCCTTAAATCCCATGATGGTCGGGTGTTTGTTTGATTTATGCTTTGAAGTGCAGTCTTCCGTCATGACGAACAAAGCGAAGAATCCTCAAAAGATGAGCTACATGGACTTAGAGGAAACGGACGGATTCGTAAAAGTAGCAAAAGGCGCGAGACGAGAAGAAATTCTTTTGGTCCGTAAGGATAGCATATGAAG
>JAAYHZ010000360.1 GCA_012744235.1 Clostridiaceae bacterium | reverse complement strand
GTGTCACGTTCAAAACGTTTCATAACGGCTTCTCCTTTTTTTCAAATGAATTTGGTTCACCATTTGTATCGTGATTGTATCATAACGTTTCGACTTTTTCACCGTATTTAATTCGCGATATTTTTTATTTACATGAAAAAAGCACATACCGTAAAGGTACATGCTTATTCGCATTCGTTAAATTAAGAATTTACCGTTACTCGATTCTTCCCTTGTACTTTTCCTTGTTGATCTTGGCAATGGTCTTAAACTTTTCTTTCTTTTTCTTCAAGTATTCAAAAGGATCCTCGGAATATTCCGATTCTCTTTTTAATTGCAGATAACTGTTCCATCGTTCCAAGGAAAGCTCCCCGTTTTGTAACGCCGCCTTTATTGCACAACCCGGCTCCTTTGAATGCTTACAGTCTTTGAATCGGCACTTGCCAAAGTATTCTTCCACATCGGAAAAAGCTTCCCCTAATCCTTGCTCCGTATCCTGCATACCCACGGAACGCATGCCCGGGGTGTCGATGATCATGGCACCGCATGAAAGCGGAATCAATTGGCGTTTTGTCGTGGTATGCCGTCCTCGGGCATCGTCTTCCCGAATTTCATTTACTTTCATGATTTCACTGCCGGCCAATGCATTTATGAGGCTGGATTTTCCGACCCCCGAGGAACCTAAAAGTACGACGGTTTTACGCGGCTTTAAGTATTCGGAAAGGTCTTGAAGCCCGTAACCGGTTTTTACGCTGATGGTATGGACCAACACGTTTTTTGCCGTCTTTTCAACCTGTTTCACGTATTCGGAAGGGTCCTCAATCAAATCGGATTTGGTAAGTAAAATGACGGGAATGCCGCCGCTTTGCCAGGAAAGGGCCAGATAGCGTTCCAATCGTTTCAAATTAAAATCTCGGTTCAATGATGTGAGTATGAACACGTAATCGAAATTCGCCGCTACGGCCTGCATCCCTTTTCCGGGTATCGGGTCCAAGCGCGAAAAGAAGGATTTTCTTTCCAATGTCTTGATGATGACACTGTCTCCGGAAGGATTGTATTGTATCCAAACAAAATCCCCGGTTGTGGGAAATTCCTCGTTTTTATCGTAATATACGCTTGATTTAAGACGTCCGTAAATCAAACCGTAACGGCATATGAGTTCGTAACGTTCCTTATATACCGCCGCTACCCGTGCAACTTCAATTCCTTCCGGAATCGGTTCGAGTGTCGGATCATAGCCGTAGTTTATGATGTCGAGCATGGATCCTCCTGTTATTCTTCATTCTTTCCTTATTCGCCTTTTATATCAGACTATCGGGAAACGATACAAAACGCAATTGACAGGTTGCGTATAATCGAAGTTTCCCTAAAAGCTAAAAATTCCATTCCCTATAGGGCAATTCGAATTGCTCGGCAAGCCATTTGTAGGCGATATCCATGGCATATTCCGGAGGGCGATGTCCGGATTTGTGATCGAACATCCCTACACGATTCTCTCTTCGGTAAAGAGCATACACCTTTTTTGCTTCCGAAAGATACTGCAGGCTTTCCGTTTTGTCGTATAAGCCGGCGACCAACAGGAAGGAGCGAGGCGCTATCAGGGCAAGAAGCTGATGATTCGCCAACGGAAAATCCTTTTCATTGATCTTTTTACCGTAATACCAAATATCGTTCCAGTTGGTAAAGCTCCATCCGATGCCGAAATCCGAAGCGATAACGCATTTGATTCTTTCATCGAATGCGGCGGTGCAAAAGACCATTTTACCTCCTAAGGAATGGCCAACGGCTACAATCCGTTCCGGGTCGATATTTTCGAGGCTTAACAAAAGATCGACGCCGCGGCTTGTATCTTGGATCAGCTTTCCGATTCCCGTCCACCCGGGGTTTTCTTTCAACAATTTTTCCGCCGCCACCTTCCACCGGGCCAAGCCCTTGTCATCGTTAAATTCCGGAACGGTATTGAAAGGAAAAGCTTCGGTGCAAACTGCAACATACCCTTGGCGGACAAGATGAAGGCCGAATTGAACATTTTTCCCGTCTTCAATCGGTGTTTTTTGCGCAAGGTCAAATCCCGCCATGGCATCCGGCCGATAGAAGGGCACAATCGCTCCCGGTCTCGGTGTTTTTACGGGATTTTTGGGCTCCATAATCAATACCAATTGCTTGTTCATAGGACCGACGGATTGCTTGCATACGGTTCCGTAAAATTCCGGATGTTCAAACTTTTCGATGACCTTCGTTGTCTTTTCGTAATCCGTATATGAGGGCTCTCCGATTACCTTTTGCCACTGTTCGATAAGAATTTTACGTTTTTGCTCCCAAATTTCAAGGGTTTGCTCCTCATCCTTTTCGAACAAAGGCATCAAGGCTTGGTCTTCACCAAAAAAACCGTTTTCAGGTATACTGCATTTTTCCGTATATTGAAGGTTCATAGGCTTTCTTTCCTTTCTCCCGCGGATCGGTTAATTTTGCTTCTTTACAATGATGTATTCGTCGTTGTATTGGTAATAGGGACAATGGCGAAAGGTATCGGTTAAAAACCTTTCCATATCGTCAATGTCCAAGTCGATTTGGCAGGTATAATAGCCGTAATCCTCGTCGTAGGTGTAATGATAGCAAGATTCACATTTAGATTGTGCTTTCTTTTTCATGGGGACCATCCTTCCTTTGCAGCTTCAGTATACTATAAAACCTTCATTCCTTTAAAGCATAATAAAAGTAAAAGGGTTTAAAAAGTTCATTGTGGTATAATTGTACATAAGTACCACAATATCTATTAAGATGCGCTTATTTTCAGGAAATAAATGAAAAGGATGTGACAGATATGAGCGTATACTATTTTTTCATAGACGACAACATTTGGTTTTTAAGGGACATCGCAAGGGAGCGGCCTTCTTCTTTGTTTGACCATGCCTATTTGGCATTTTTAAAAAGCTTGCATGACAAGTACGGCATGAAAGTGCAATTAAACGTATTCTTTGAAACCCATCCTCTCAGCGATCCTTTAGGCGAAAAAGGCTCTTTTAACCTTTCGGAAATGCCGGATTGCTACAAAGAGGAATGGAAGGCCAATTCTCGTTGGTTACGGCTTGCATTCCATGCAAAAGCCGAGTTTCCCGACTATCCTTTCATCAATGTTACATACGACGAAATGAAGGATGCTTTTACTCGCGTCCGTGACGAAGTCTATCGTTTTGCAGGAGAGGATACCTTTTCCTATTCCCAAATGGTTGCCCACTGGAACTGCGTAAGCTACGAAGGCTGTATAGCTTTGGCGGATGTAGGCGTACAATGCTTAAACGCAACACACGGAAGGGTTTTGCCTTTCGACGACGATTTATCCGGTTTATCGGATGCACACCGGGATCGTCTTTTTCAAAACCGTACCGAATCCGCTTCATGGGTGTATCACCACCTGTCCCCCGATGTGAACATGCTGCGGTTGAAAGGATACAATCATATCAGTGACGAAGCCTATACGGATCAAATGGATACGATAAAATACTACACGGACGAGAAAACCGGATTGAAATTTAAATCCACCGTGAAATTCGTTTTGGACCGCCTGCAGCCCGAAAAAATCGCCGCATTGATAACGCAGGATTTGGATAAAGAATACATAGGATTCGGAACCCACGAACAATATTTTTATCCGAAATACCGCTCCTATCAGCCGAATTACACAAAGAAAATCGAAACGGCCGTGAGAATCGTAAGTGAAAACGGATTTAAAAGCGTTTTTTACGACGAAATTCTGTAAAATATAAAGGTCGGTCGTTCTTTCGGACGGCCGGCCTTTATTTTTTTATATCGGAGCTTTATATCGATTTACTATCCATTTTCTTGATATATTCAATCGTTTCTTTTTCGATATCCAATAATTGGTGGATCATAAATTTCGCAAAGTCGTCCCACCTTTTTTTGTCCACCATTCTCGATTCGAGATTGACCGGTATGCCTTCTAATGACATACGGTATTTGGCGGTCAGAGGATAAGGTAACGCTTCCGTAAAAGCATACAAGCTTAAAAAAGTCTGTACTTTTTCCGCATAGGGATGATCAGGGTTTTTGCACAGCCAAACGTAAATCTCCGGATGGAAATTGGCCATGATGCCGGAGTAGCCTCCCGCGCCTAAACGCAAGGAATACAAAAGCGTTTGGCCGTTGGCATTGTACAGCTTGATACCGCTTCCCCGTAAAAGCTCCAATCTTTGCTTTAGAAGATTCGGGCTGCAGCAGGTATCTTTAATAAAGACGAATCGATTCGTTTCTTTCATCCAATTCAGTATGGCCGAAGATAACAGCTTTTTATACGGATGAGGGCACTCGTAAATACCCAAGGGGATGTCGGACTTGATTTTTGATAAAAGCTTTTCGGCGTTTTTGATCCATACCGTATCGCCGTCGTTATGCATATCCAAACGATTGCTGACCAGCACGATACCGTCAACGCCGGTTTCCGCCATGGCATTCAATTCATAAGCCTGTTCTTCGATGGAGCTGCCCGTATGTCCGGATGCCACTACACAGACATTCGGTCCCGCCGTATTCTTCACGGTTTTTGCAATGTTCACTCTTTCATCCAAGCTAAGATAGAACATTTCGCTTGACTGGCATACGGAAAATATACCTTCGCAGCCCTTTTGAATATACCAAGAGGCGATCCTTTTCACATTCTCGTAATCCACCTCGTTGTCCTTTGTATAGGGTGTAATCATGGTAGGATATACACCGTTCGGAATCGTAAACATACCCTTATCCTCCTTCTTATTGTCCTTTATTTATTTCTCGTTAAAAATTCTTCCGCAAAACGAAGAATCGCTTTTCTTACGGGCGGAGATAAATTCTCCGGCAATCGATCCAAAGGGAAAAAGCGTAAATCCGAAACCTCGGAATCTTGGCACTTTAGTTCGCCGGAATAATCCTTACACAAGTAAACGATATCCACATTTGACACTTCGTCTCCGTTCGGGTAAATGTAATGAAGATCGGGACCGGAAAAAACACCGAAAAGCTCCAGCTTGTTTGCAATGAGTCCCGTTTCTTCGTACAATTCTCTTTTGGCGGCCTCTTCCACCGGTTCATTGGGTTCCACCGCGCCGCCTGCATAGCCCCAACACGAGTTATCTTTTCGAAGCTGAAGCAATATTTCGTTTTGTTCGTTCAGTACAATCACGCTTGCGCCGCATTGTATAATCAGGTCGTGTCCTATTTTCTTGCGCAGCGATTTGATGTATTCGTTCATAGTCTTATCTCCGAATTATTTTAAAAATATAATGGCATCAAGCATTTTTCGATAACGTTTTTGTTCCTTCTCGTCCAACTCCTCAAGTCGATTTTCCAAGTATGCTTCTACGGAAGGGGCGGGAATCGGCATGAAGGATTCCAGTCTTTTCAAATACGCTTCCGAGAAAAAGCCCTTGCTCATCAGAACCGATGCATAAACCAAATTGCAGCAGTTTTGCAGTAAAAATTCTTTAAAGGGTTCGTGTACGGTTTGAAGGCGCTCCATGACGTAAAAAATATACCGAAGCATTTTATTGACCAAGCCCTCGATATATTCGGGATCGGTATTGAATGTAAAAATCGTTTGGTGTCCCCTCTCCCCGTCTTCTTGGATATCCTGAAGATCGTCGGAAAGCTGAAGGAAGAATCCTAAACCGATATAGGAGAAAAGGTCGTTTTCCGTAATTTTCTTCTTTACCAAGAAGCGGTCGAACAGCACCGATATTCCGCCTTTGTATATGGATATGTTCAACCGTTCATCCGGTGATAGGCTCTTTTGCTTGTTTTGCTGTGTCAAGCTTGTGTTTTGTGCATCCAGCATCATCAGCAAAAGATCATAAAGGTCTTTGTTTTGCTCGGGCAAAAACTCCGAGCGGATAAAATCCAGCATCTCTTTTGTCTTTTGTTGATGAAAATTCTTCGGAGCCGGACCTTTGCCTTCGATGACGTCTTTGATGAAGCGGTTGTATTCGAGTTTGTCTTCTACGGAGCGGCTGCCGTCCAAAAAGTTATCCGTCACGGGATAAAGCATGCTGTAGCCGTACGCCGCCTTGCTAAATTCCATGGAGACATCGCACAACTCTCGAATCATGGCATAAACCATGTAATTGCGTATCCCTTGACCGATCTCTTCGAAGGACATTCGGGGAAAAAGCATACGGGTCCGCCGCAAAAATTCTTTCAGCTCTTCTTGCCACAAATCGATTTTATCTTTTGACATCACCTGCCGAATCCCCCAAACGTCATCGTTATGTAAGATGTCATGAATGTCCTTGTTAACCTTTTGCGCCCACCGGTTTCTATTCAGAAGCAAACGAGGAAATTGCCGAATCCGATTCCGGAAAAGACATGTTTTTTCTTGAATGCTCCGTAAATTTCGCATGCGTGTTTCTTCGGAAACGACAGGCAAATACTCCGGAAAACGTTCTTCCGAGCATAACCAAATGTTCTTTATTTCTTGAAAAACGGATTCCGTCTTCTTACCGATGGCGGATTGAACAGGCTGAATCACTTTAATCTATTTGGCTCCTTTTCCACACTTTAATTGGATTATATCATAAAACAATTGAATTTTTAGCCATAGAAATACCGTTACGACTTTAATCGCAACGGTATTTATTAAAAACATTTTCGATAATTTTTTACTCCGTATAGTACAAGCAAATTCCTGCCGCCGAACGATTGTAATCTTCGGGTATGGCCGGAGTTTTTCCTTCGTACATGCCGTAGTAGAAAACACGGTTTATAGAAGAGAAGGAAATGCTCAGGATAAAATTAACGTATTCTTCGAACAAATCCTCTCTTATATGAGGCAGCAAAATTCGATCTCCGAGCTTTGTCACCGATTGTACATACTTTTTTGACATATCGACGGTTACTCT